>CBDUHU010000016.1:0-15634 GCA_965366725.1 uncultured Kangiellaceae bacterium | reverse complement strand
ATATCTTGATGACTTCGGGACTGGATATTCATCTCTCAGTTATTTGTATAAATTCCCATTTGATACGATTAAACTTGATCGATCATTTATTGTGGCTATTGATGATAGTCGGAGTAGTCGTTCAATTGTTGATTCAATAGGCTTGCTGGCTAAAAATCTTGATATAAATATTGTTGCTGAAGGGATTGAAACTCGTCACCAGCTAGATACGATCAGGCGGATGAATTATCAGATTGCTCAAGGATATTATTTTTCAAAACCAATAGAAGAAGATCTGGTTATGCATTACGTACAAAATTTTAATTAAGCTGGCGCACTGATTATTTTACAATAATTTCTCCAACGTTGATGGTTAATTTTTTGCTGTTTGACTGCCGAAATTATTTCGCAACCTGGTTCATTGACATGTTTGCAATCTCTAAATTTGCAAGTCCCAAGATAATCGGCAAATTCGATAAAACCGTCGGCTATTGTTGGTTGATCCATATGCCATAAACCAAACTCTCGGACCCCTGGAGAGTCAATAATAAAGCCTGAACGTTGCTCAAATAAAAATAATAAAGAGCTGGTGGTTGTATGCTGTCCTAATCTTGAGTTTTGTGAAATGACATTAACCTGACGTTTTTGAGTAGGAAATAAACAATTTATTATTGAAGATTTGCCTACTCCAGACTGACCTACCAGAATACTCTTCTGGTTTATTGCGGAGTCTTTTAGAGTATCAATACCTAAGCCCGTTTCGCTGCTCACTTTGATTATGGGATAGTCGAGATTTTGATAAATTGATAATTGAGATTCAATATTCTGTTGTTTGATCTCATCCACCAGATCCCATTTATTAATGACAATCGTGGCAGCGATATTCGCGTCGGTCACTGCTACCAGATAGCGATCGAGCAAGGTGGCTGAAAAATCGGGTAAGGGGGCAACAACAATAAAAATCCGGCTAATATTGGCAACAATAGGTTTTACTCCCTGATGTTGCGCTGGTCTTTGCAAAATTGATTGACGTTGATGAATCGCTTCAACAATTCCATGATTATTGCTGTCTAGTCTGAAATTGACCTGATCTCCCGGAACGGGGGCGCCCAGATTTTGGCGTAAATGACAGCGATATTTTTGCATATCAGCGATATCGACCACATCTGCCTGATTACCATATCGACTGACTAATAACCCTTCTTTTGGGGGAGAAAGATCAGATAATCGAGACGTACTCTCTTCAGCTCTGAGCCGTTGGCTATGTTTGCGAGCAACCTGACGTTTCTGTTTTTGTGTTAATTTGTCTCTTTTAGCCAAAAAATAATTCTCTTAGAGTAAATAATTGATGAAAGAAAAACAGGCGATTCCAATGAAATAAATGTATTTGATGATTCAGAATTAAACTTCTTTGTGGGTTTACTCGCCCAAGCATTATATACTATCTTTACTAGAACACTATCTTTACGTTTGATTGCGGCAATTTTTGGGGAGACCACAGTGTCAGATGCCAGTAACTTGATTTGGATTGACTTAGAAATGACCGGGCTTGATCCGGATAAAGAGCGGATCATTGAAATAGCCACAATTGTTACCGATAAGTCGCTAAATATCCTCGCAGAAGGGCCTGTTATGGCTGTTTCTCAAAGTAAAGCATTACTCGATTCGATGGATGAATGGTGTACAACCCATCATGGTCAATCAGGATTAACCCAACGGGTATTGGATAGTTCTATCAGTGATGCTGAAGCGGAAGCTAAAACTATTGAGTTTTTAAAAAAATGGGTGCCACAGGGAATATCGCCAATGTGCGGTAATACAATTGGTCAGGATCGTCGCTTTTTAGTACGTTATATGCCTGAACTCAATAATTACTTTCACTACAGAAATCTGGATGTTAGCAGTATCAAAGAATTAGCGGTACGTTGGAAGCCACAGATAATGAAGGGGTTTTCAAAGCAAAATAAACACCTTGCACTGGAAGATATTAAAGAATCAATTGCAGAATTAACCTACTACCGAGAACATTTTATTAATTTAGATTGATGATGAAAGACGATCGACTAGATGCCGGGTGTGCGCTTTATACTGCCGGTCAAATCAGAGAAATAGAGCTGAGTTTTGCGGATAAGTTTCAGCAGGGAACTTATCCGTTGATGGAAGCTGCTGGTCATTCTGCTTATCAACAGTTAAAACACTTTTGGCCCGAAGCCCGCAGAATCCTGATACTCACCGGTAAGGGAAATAACGGTGGTGATGGTTTTGTGATGGCCAGACTAGCCACACAAGAACGTAAAAAAGTGACCCTTTGCCGTTTTGTTGATAGTGAAAAGCTTTCGGGTGATGCGTTGAAGGCGTACATGACCCTCCCCCGTGGTGGTATTGAGTTAAAAGACTGGCAGCAAATTAAACTGGAAGAATATGATCTGGTGGTTGATGCGATGCTGGGAACGGGTATCAAAGGAGCCGTCAGGGAGCCATTTATAGAGGTTATCCGCGCGGTCAATCTGGTGCAAACGCCAGTTCTGGCAATCGATGTACCATCGGGGTTAGATACTAATACCGGGACTTTTATTAACTGTGCGATAAAAGCAGATGTTACGGTGACGTTTGTTGGTCATAAAAGAGGACTATATTCCGGTGACTCAGCTAATTACCGCGGAAAGTTGCGCTTACTTGACCTTGATATCCCTGCTGATTGTTTCGGCCAACATGAGTTTGCCGTAGTGTCTGAAGACTGGTTCAGTCTTCGCCATAAGCTTGTTCCCAGGTTACCTGTATCGCACAAAGGAGATTTTGGTCATTGTCTTGTGATCGGCGGCGCTAAAGGAATGTTGGGAGCAGGAGTTATGGCGGCCAGTGCAGCAGCTAGAACTGGCAGCGGCCTCACCTCTGCATGGTTGCAACAAGGCGCAGAAAACCTGGTTTCGATCCGACCTGAAGTGATGGCAAAAAATATCTCATTGGATAATATTGAACAACAGGTGCAGCTGTTGCCGTCAGTGAACTGTCTGGTTCTTGGCCCGGGACTGGGAAAGGAAAGCTGGGCTATTCAATGGATGGAAAAGCTCCGTCATTGTGATCGACTGATGAACAAGGCAAAAGTATGGGATGCTGATGCGCTTAACTGGTTAGCGGAAAATCCTGATTACGATGAATGCCGAATTCTCACGCCACACCCTGGAGAAGCGGGACGACTTCTCGGAATATCTGCCTCTGAAGTGAATCAGGATAGGTTTGCGGCAAGTGCTGCTATTGCGCGTCAATATGGTGGTGTTTGTGTGTTAAAAGGGGCTGGAACCGTTATCAGCGACACCCATGGGATGCAGATCGTCTGTGCGGTAGGAAACCCCGGAATGGCGTCTGGAGGAATGGGGGATATACTATCCGGTATTATCGGAGGTTTATTAGCACAAGGATTCAGTTTGCTTGATGCTGCTGCATTAGGTGTCTGTATACATGGCGAAGCTGGTGATATGGCTGCTGGGAAACATCATCATTACCGCGGTATATTAGCAACTGACTTGCTGAAGTACTTGCCGGTATTGCTCAACCCTTGAGTTTCGGAATCATAAATGCCAAAGCCCACCTATTAAATATCGATTGAGGTTGTTGCGAAAAAGTGAAATATTTTCTTGCTGATGAACAAGCTACTTTAGCATTTGCTAAACGACTTGCTGGCATATTGCCACCTAAAGCAGTTATTTATCTTAATGGTGAATTGGGCGCAGGTAAAACAACTCTGGTTCGTGGGATCTTGCTGGCATCTGGTCACCAGGGTAATACTAAAAGCCCGACCTATACGTTAGTTGAACCTTATCAAACATCGAGTCGAAAGTTTTATCACTTTGATCTATATAGGTTGGGGGACCCTGAAGAGCTGGAGTATATGGGGATCAGAGACTATTTTGATGAACAGGTCATTTGTTTTATCGAATGGCCTGAAAAAGGTGTCGGTTATATTCCTGAGCCGGATTTGGTAATTAATTTGAGCTATGAAGGTGAAGCCAGAAGTATTACACTTAGCCCGTTACCGGAAGGTTGGAGTGAAGTATAGTGATAGTTGTTTCTGTGTTATCTTGCGATAATATGGCGTCATTGAATAAGACTGGTTAGTTTAAGGGTAGGCGATTGTTAAAAATTATTGGCAGATTAGTAGTTTTGTTCTGGTTGCCCTGTGCTATCTGGCAGCAGTCGCTGGCTGGTGAAATCAGTGGTATTCGCTTTTGGCAGGATCCGGAAAAAACCAGGCTGGTATTTGATGTCAGTGATAAGGTCGATTATCACCTGTTCTCTTTGCCGGGTCCTGATCGGCTGGTAATTGATATCGAGAAATCTAAGTTAAAAATAGCCTTGTCTGAGGTTGAGATACCTCAGTCACTAGTCTCAAAGATCCGCAGTAGCCATAATAAAGAAACACTTCGTCTGGTGGTTGACTTAAAAAAGAAAGTGAATTTCAAACATTTTCTGTTAAAGCCAATTCAGAGCTTTGGACATCGTTTGGTGGTTGATTTATACGACAAAAGCTCAAAAAAACAAGTTGTTAAGATAGCATCTTCAACCATTAAGAATAAAAATAGAGATATTGTTATCGCCATTGATGCGGGACACGGTGGTGAAGATCCCGGAGCGCCAGGTGGTGAAAAAGGAGTAACCCTGGCTGTTGCCAAGCGTTTAGCAAAAGCAATTAATGCGGAAAAAGGACTAAAAGCGATACTGACCCGAAATGCCGATTATTTTGTTGATTTACGTAAGCGAACAGATATCGCCAGAAAAAATAAAGCGGATTTGTTTATTTCCTTACACGCTGATGGGTTCCACGATAAGCGAGTAAAAGGAACCTCTGTCTGGGTTTTGTCTCCTAAAGGCGCAAATTCAGAAATGGGTCTATGGCTGGAACAAAAAGAAAAAGTTTCCGACTTAGCTGGTGGAATTGATATTTCGCACAAAGACCCGCTAGTTGCTCAGGTATTGTTGGATTTATCAATGCATTATTCAGTTGGAGCCAGTCTGAGTGCTGGTGAGCTGGTACGTAAACAGTTGGCTAGAAGTATGCCTAAAATGCATGGTAAAGGGTTAAATAAAGCAGCTTTTGTGGTATTGAGAATGCCTGACATTCCTGCGATGCTGGTTGAAATGGGATTTATCTCTAACCCACAAGAGAGAAAACAACTTAAGAATTCGAACCATCAGAAAAAAATATCAAATGCAATTCTGGCAGGGGTAAAAAGTTACTTTCGAGCAAATCCGCCTGATGGGAGCTACTATGCTTCACTAGGCAATGTCCGTTCATATCGGGTTAAAAATGGTGATACTCTGTCTGAAATCGCGCAGAACCACGGTATTAGTATGTCCAGTTTGAAGTCCCATAATAAACTCAAATCTGATGGTTTAAAAATTGGTCAAAAACTGTTAATCCCTGAGGTCTAATCAATTGGTTCAGGAACTCCGCATCAAACAGTTGGATAATCGACTGGCCAACCAGATCGCGGCCGGTGAAGTTGTTGAGCGACCAGCTTCTGTTGTCAAAGAGTTAATGGAAAACAGTATTGACGCAGGAGCCAGTTTAATTGAGGTAGAAATCGAACGTGGGGGCACTCGAAATATACGGGTTACTGACAATGGCCTGGGAATTTGTAAAGCAGACCTTCGCCTTGCGTTAACAAGACACGCGACTAGCAAAATTAGTTGTACTGAGGATTTAGCCGCAATTCAATCATTAGGCTTTAGAGGGGAAGCGCTCGCCAGTATTAGTTCTGTCTCTAGATTAACATTGACTTCTCGAACCAGTTCCTCTGAGCTGGCATGGCAGGCCATTGCTGAGGGAAGAGATATGGCGGTTGATATTCAACCTGCAGCAGCTGCGCAGGGCACCAGAATTGAAGTTGCTGATTTGTTTTTTAATACCCCTGCACGACAAAAATTTCTACGAACTGAGAAAACTGAGTTTAATCATATTGAAGAGGTTTTTAAGCGTCATGCTTTAGCCAATTTTTCTATTTCGTTTATCTTAAAACATAATCATAAAGTTGTGAAAAGAGTGCCTGCATGTGGTGAGTCGTCACAGTACCTTAAGCGAATCTCGGTAATTTGCGGTAAAGCGTTTGCTGATAATTGTATTTCCTTTGAGTGCCAACATGAAGCAATAAGGTTAAATGGCTGGCTTGGTAGAAGTCATTTTCATCGTAGTGAATCGGATATTCAATATGTATTTATCAATGGCCGACCGGTCAAAGACAAAACTTTAAACCATGCTATCAGACAATCGTATGAAGGGTTGTTACCGCAAGGTAGAATGGCCGCTTACATCATTTATCTAACGCTCAACCCCCAGGCAGTTGATGTTAATGTGCACCCAACTAAACATGAAGTTCGTTTTGGCGAACAAAGGTTGATCCATGATCTACTGGTTAGAAGTATCAGTGAAGCCTTACATGAGTCACAGGAACCACAATTATTTGAGCAACTGAATACTGTCTCTTCGGAGAGTGCTAACAACAAAATAATGGAGACAGCTCCGCTACCCAATGATGACTGTTCCGTGCCTGATATAATAAAACCAGCTGATGATAGTGATGAGTCCACTAAGCAGAGTTATAGTTATTATCCAACCAGTCATAGCAGGCAATCGGTGTATAGAGCTTCCAGTTCAGCTGTTCCGGCTTCTCCGCTAGTAGAACCGGTAATAAAAGGAACATCGGTAAGTTTTGATGAGCGTGGCTCAGACTTTTGGTTGATTCCTGCTGGTGATTTTTTCTGGATTTGTTGGCTTGATGAGGCTCCGGTGGCGGTTAACATGCAGGCTTTATTGGCCGAATATTTACTAAAACTACTGAATGGTGTGATTAAGGTGCCATCAAGGGCTCTTTTGTTTCCCCAGGCACTGACGTTATCAACAGAAGTGTTAGAAGATTATCAAACTCACCAGATATTAGAGAGACTTGGTTTTATCTGTAGTCCTGAGTCGGAGAATCAAATACTAGTAAAAAAAGTGCCGCATTGGTTAAATGAAATATCGAATGCCTGGATTTTTGAACAGTTACCTCTTTGGCTAGCCGCCGGGGGTGAAAAAAGAACCAAAGTTTGTTGCTTGATTAGTCAGAGCTTTAACCGTATTTCAGCTGAATTGGCGAGATTACTTTACCAGCAATTATTATCAGATAAGGCAGAGACAGAGGCTAAATTGGATATTTCTGCGAAAGAATTATGTATTAAAGCAATTGATGTTGAGCTAATAAGGGGCTTGTTCAAATGAAAATCGAAAATCCCCAGGCACCAGTTGTATTTTTAATGGGGCCCACTGCGAGCGGAAAAACTGCGCTTGCTATTGAACTTTTTCAGTCCGAGTTATTTGAAATTATTAGCGTCGATTCGGCGATGGTATATCAGCAGATGGACATTGGTAGCGCAAAGCCGAGTGAAAAGGAGTTGAAACTAGCACCACATCATCTTATTGACTTTGTAGATCCGGCAGATTCATATTCTGCATCCACATTTTGCGCCGACGCGATTGACCTGATCAACCAGATTCATCAGCGGAGGAAAGTCCCGTTAATGGTTGGCGGCACAATGATGTACTTTAAATCCCTTAAGGACGGGTTGGCTGAGCTACCTCAGTCAGATCAACAGGTTAGAGAGCAACTGAAACAAATTAGCGAAGTCAATGGGATTGCTCACTTACACTCAATGTTGAGTGATATTGACCCGGAAACTGCTAAACGACTTCATAGCAACGATACGCAACGTATTATGCGAGCACTTGAAGTTTATCAACTTAGTCAAAAGCCAATTTCTCAATGGCATGCCGAGCAAGCGCTTAATGCACTGCCTAACCCTCTTTTGTCAATCGCTCTGGCACCACAAGATCGTTCAGTTCTTCATCAACGAATTGAACTCAGATTTAATCAGATGATTGAACACGGGTTTCTTGATGAAGTGAGTTCACTATATAATCGTGGAGATCTTTCTCTTGATTGTCCTTCAATGAAATCTGTGGGATACCGACAGATCTGGCAGCACCTAAATAATGAACTAACATTGAGTGAAGCAATAGAGAGAGCAATTATTGCTACTCGCCAACTTGCCAAAAGACAGTATACCTGGCTGAGAAGCTGGCCAAATATTCAATGGTATGATCCTCTCGAAGAAGAACAATATAACGCTGCCAAATTAAAAATAGAGACGTTCTCCCGTTATTTTGTCAAAAAATAGTCTTGATGCTGGTTTAAATTCTTTAATCCAGATTGTGAGGAAGAATTAGCGTTCTTATTTTCTGGCAAGTAATCTCTGATATCTATTCATTGAATATCTGAACGTTGCTTTAACTGCTCAACAAACCAGAATTTGTGACCGGCACCAAATGTGAACCGTATTTTTTGGTCAGCATATTTTTCGATAGCTCTTTCAATAAACAAGTAATGAGCCTGATTAATACTGTTCCATCCGCCTTCACCAATCACGTTATTGAGATAATGATTATAGGGGGGAACTCCATTTTGGCTCTATCATCCTAGAAGCTTGAGTGAATAATATAAGGATCGTTTTCTGCTATAGGATTTTCTTTGCGATAGATTTCGACGCTTTTTTGTGCTCATTGGTAAGCCTGGTATTGTTGCCTGGTTTGCTCTCTTGTTGATAAGTGCTTTATTTTTCCGGTGTTATCCCATAAGGAAAGCTTCAAATTGAATTTCATTATTGTCAATAGCTAATTGATGGCAGCGACAATGGAGGATCTCTGCATGTTATTTCAGGTATTTGCCCTCTGTTTAAGAGAGCAAATAGCGTTATAATAGACGTTCTATTATATTTTCTAATCTATGCAAACTGCGTTAGCTGTTCTACAGAATACATTTGGTTACCCCGACTTCAGGTTAAATCAGGCTGAAATTGTTGGTGCATTATTGAAAGGTCAGGATGTTCTGGCTTTAATGCCCACAGGCGGTGGTAAGTCACTTTGTTACCAGATCCCTGCAATAGTTCTCGATGGGGTTGGAGTAGTTGTTTCTCCACTAATCGCGTTAATGCAGGATCAAGTTGATGGGTTGAAGCAATTGGGGATTAATGCAGCATTTCTGAATTCAACATTATCTGCTGCCGAAATACGCAAAATTGAGTCAGCATTACTTAATAACGAGTTAGATTTACTCTATATCGCCCCTGAAAGAATTGTCACTCAGCAGTGTATTCAACTACTTTCGCAATTGAAAGTCAGCCTGTTTGCTATTGATGAAGCCCATTGTGTATCTCAGTGGGGACATGATTTCAGACCTGAATATCAGCGGTTGAATTATCTTTGTCAGAAATTCCCTGACACCCCAAAGATTGCGTTGACTGCGACAGCTGATCAACAAACACGAATGGAAATTGTTGATCAACTCAACTTGCATAATGCATCTCATTATATCAATAGTTTTGATCGACCAAATATTAAATATGTGATTAATGAAGGGATCAATAGTCGTGAGGAGCTATGGCAGTTTATCGAGTCCAACTATTCAGAGGATGCCGGAATAGTTTATTGTTTGTCACGTAAAAAAGTAGAAGCAACAGCGGAGTGGTTATCACGCAAAGGACGGGTGGCGTTACCTTACCATGCAGGTTTGTCCGCAGAAGTCAGACAACAAAATCAGCATAGGTTTTTACGCGAGCAAGATGTCATTATGGTAGCAACAATTGCATTTGGCATGGGAATTGATAAACCGGATGTACGCTTTGTTGCACATTTAAGTTTACCCAAAAGTATTGAAGCTTATTATCAGGAAACCGGGCGAGCTGGTCGCGATGGTTTGAATTCGACTGCCTGGATGGCATATGGATTGCAAGACGTTATTACTTTACGACAGATGATGCAACAGAGTCATGCGACGGATATGTACAAGCAGGTGTCACAGCAGAAATTAGAAGCAATGCTTGGTTTATGCGAATTAACAGGATGCCGGAGGCAATCACTACTTTCGTATTTTAGTGAGACTCTGAATGAGCCCTGTGGTAATTGTGATAATTGTCTCAATCCGCCGCAGACATGGGATGCTACTATAGCCGCACAAAAAGCTTTGTCGTGCGTGTATCGAACTGAACAGCGTTTTGGGGTGGTTTATCTGGTTGATGTTTTAGTGGGTAAAAGCGAATCAAGAATCAAAAAAAATAACCACCATCAGTTATCGGTTTTCGGATTAGGTAAAGAGATAGCTATTGCAGAATGGCGCAGTTTATTTCGCCAGTTAATTGCACAGGATTATCTGCATGTCGATCATGACCGGTTTGGTGCAATTCGATTAACAGAAAAAAGTAGACCTTTACTTCGTGGAGAAGAAACGTTACTGGCTAGAAAGCTCATTAAACCTTCTAAAACAGGTAAACAGGCAAAAGCAGCGAAGAAACTTGTCGCAAATGTTCATCTTCCATTGTTTGAAGCGCTCAAATCGTTGCGTAAAGAGCTAGCTGATATACAGGGATTGCCACCTTATGTTGTTTTTCATGATGCAACTTTGATCCAAATGGTAGAAACGCGACCAACAGAATTAAATGAAATGCAATTTATCAGCGGTGTTGGTGAGCGAAAATTAGCACAGTATGGAAAGGCTTTCTTAGAAGTTATTAAAGCACATCCTCTTCCCGATATTGTGAGCAATAACTTTAGTGATACGATAAATGATACTTTAGTTTTTATTTCACAGGGAAAATCAATTGAGCAAGTTGCCCAGTCGCGAAATATGACCGAAAGCACAATATATGGACACCTGGCTGAAGCGATTTCTGCGGGGGTTATTGATCCATTGGAAGTTCTCAATATTGATGATCAGGATTACCACTTAATTTGTCATACATTAACCGCTTATGAAGATGAGTTGCAGGGTAAAATGAAAAAGGTTTTTGAGGCATTAGGAGAGGCTTTCAGTTATGGCGTGATTAGATGTGTTGCCGCTGCTGAAGGGTAGATAAAACGAATTACCAGAGACGAATACCTATTAAATTTGATATGATACTGTAACATAGGAGTAACAAATTATGTCTTGGAGTTGAACTTTTGGAATTTAGCCCATACTAAGGAAAGAGCGTTTAATTATTTAGCAGAAGTCTGTTATCGATGCTAAAATTAACGTTTGAGTGGTGATTTTCATTTTTTAGAAAACTCATTGCTCTTAAGTGTACACGGAGAGTTTTTGGGAAGTATTGCTATCAGTCTGCAGGCTTTACAGGAACAATAATGATGAGACTCAAACTCAATTTTAATTAGTCTCACGAATACTAGAAAAAGAATAAGGAGACAATCATGTCTAAAGGGCAATCTTTACAAGACCCTTACTTAAATGCGCTTCGTCGGGATCGAGTACCGGTGTCCATTTTTTTGGTCAATGGTATTAAGCTGCAAGGACAAATTGAGTCTTTTGATCAATTTGTTGTTTTACTCAAAAATACGGTTAGCCAAATGGTGTACAAGCATGCTATTTCGACGGTAGTTCCAGCTAGAAATGTAAAACTCTCTCACTCAAGTGAGAGTGAGGCTTCTGGCGAAAATAACGGCGATAATGCTGGTAACTATTAATACCAATAAAGAATAATTGCCATATATTCCACAATTCTATTGATGTCGTGAGTTTTACCAGCTAGTTGATGAGCTAGTTGGTAATCGAACGATGCATTGATTCTAAAATAAAGAGAATTCTTTTTGTTTGAAAGACACGCTGGCGGCGAGAATGCCGTTCTGGTTCATATTGATTTTCCTGATGCGCACAATACTGAAGACAAAGATGAATTTGTCGAGTTAGTTGTGTCAGCCGGACTGGATATTAAAGAAATTGTTGGTGGTTCGCGAACTTCTCCTCACCCCCGTTATTTTATTGGAACTGGCAAAGCCGATGAGATTGCGCAAATAGTGAAAGATAAACAGGCCGATGTTGTTCTTTTTAACCACCGTTTATCACCCGCTCAGGAAAGAAATCTGGAACGGCTTGTTGAATGCAGAGTCATTGATAGAACCGGACTGATCCTGGATATATTTGCTCAACGAGCACAAACCCACGAAGGTAAACTGCAAGTTGAGCTTGCTCAGTTGAACCACCTGTCGACCAGATTGATTAGAGGTTGGACGCATCTGGAGCGGCAAAAAGGGGGAATTGGTTTACGTGGGCCGGGAGAAACTCAGCTGGAAACAGATAGACGTTTACTGCGTGATAGAATAAAAACGATAAAAAAGCGGTTAGAGAAAGTTGAAAAACAACGAGAACAAAGTCGGCGTTCGAGAAAAAGAGGTAGTTTACCAACGGTTGCTTTAGTGGGATATACCAATGCTGGTAAATCTACTCTGTTCAATGATATTACTCAGGCCGATGTTTATGCTGCGGATCAGCTTTTTGCGACTTTAGACCCGACTCATAGAAAAATCCAGTTGGTTCCCGGTCAGGAAGCAATTCTTTCGGATACTGTTGGTTTTATTCGTCATCTACCCCATGATCTAGTTGCAGCCTTTAAAGCGACGCTTCAGGAAAGTCGCCAGGCTGATATTTTGTTACACATCATAGATGCATCGGATGAGAGAAAAGAAGACAATATTGATCAAGTTTATCAGGTGCTTGAGATGATTGGCGCTAGCGGCATCAGAACAATTGAAGTTTACAATAAGATCGATCGGCTTGAGAATGTGCAAGCCAAACTAGAGCCTGGAGTTGACGAAGCACCAGATAGAGTATGGTGTTCAGCTAAAAATGGCGAAGGTCTTGAATTATTAAGACAAACAATTAGCCAACAGTTGGAAATTCAGTGGTTACATTGGAAATTAAGGATTCAACCAAAAGAGTTAGGCATTCGGAGTGAATTGTTTGATCTTAATGTGATCGAACAGGAAACTGTGCTTGAAGATGGTTCTATTATTCTTGATATTTGTATTAATAGTGCCGATTGGAGGCGTTTAATCAGAAAAACAGAAGGAGCAATTGAAGCTCTAAAAGTTGATGAGTAAGCCTATAATAAGTTCCTTTCGACCGATTGTTGCCTGAGAAAGTTGCAACATAGCCTAAGCCTACATAGAATAGCTAGAAGTTGTATTTATACATAATAAGTCGTTTAGCGACTTAATAAATTAAATTGAAACACTGGAGAACAACATGCCTTGGAATGAACCAGGTAACAATAACGGTAATAAAGATCCATGGGGTAACCGTAATAAACAGGATGGGCCACCTGATCTGGATGAAGTGTTCAAAAAAATATCAGGAATTTTTGGTGGTGGAAAAGGACGTGGAGGCGGCAGCGGCAATGCTTCCGGTGGAAAGTTCTTTGCTACAGGTATCGTCATCCTTGCCCTTTTCTGGGGGGCGACCGGTTTTTATACTGTTGATGAAAAGCAGGAAGGAATTGTACTTCAATTCGGTCAGTTTAATCGGGTCGTTGGAGCTGGGTTAGGCTGGGTTCCACGAGGAATTGAAACTGTTATTAAAGTCGATGTTAATCAACTACACCAAACGCGTCTTGCAGATATCATGCTAACCAAAGATACCAATATGATTCATGTTGAATTGGGTATTCAATACCGTATTAATGATGCGCAAAAATACCTGTTTAACCTTACCAGCCCTGACGATGTTGTTGGTCAGGCTGGCGAAGCAGCCCTGAGAAAGGTCATTGGTGATTCTCTGGTTGATGATGTACTTACTAACCAGAAAGAACGAATTCGCAGTGAGACCGAAGTAGAGCTTGTTAATATTCTTTCTGGCTATGATCCCGGAATAACTATTTCTACCGTTACCCTTGAAGATGCGAGTCCGCCGGCTGCTGTAACTGATTCCTTTAATGAGGTTAACCGTGCGCGAGAAGATGCAGATCGTAAAGTCCAGGAAGCTAATAGCTATCATAATAGAGAAGTCCCACTAGCTGAAGCTATCCGCGAAAAGTCTATTAATGAAGCACAAGGTTATAAAGCGAAGGTTATAGCAAAAGCAAGAGGTGAAGTAGCCAGGTTTGAGCAATTGTTACCCCAATATCAGGCTGCCAAAGAAGTAACTCGACAACGTTTGTATATTGAAACGGTTGAAGAAGTGATGTCCAATACGAGCAAAGTGATGCTCGATGTGGATGAAGGCAATAATATGATTTATATCCCACTTCAAGAAATAATGACAAAATCGAGTAGTAAAAGGGCAGGTGAATAAAATGTCGAATAAAGGATTTTTTGGAATAATTTTATTATTAGTAGTTGTTTTAGTATTAAATTCAACTATTTTTGTGTTAAGTGAAGGGTCTCGTGGTCTGGTAAGGCATTTTGGTAAAGTTGAACGTAATGCTGAGGATATTCCCATTATTTATGAGCCGGGAATTCACTTTAAATTTCCACTGATTGACAATGTAATCTATATTGACGCGCGTATGCAGACGTTAGATGGAGCACCGAATGTTTTTACTACGGTAGACAAAGAGTTTCTTGAAGTTAATACCTATGTTCAATGGAAAGTAATTGATTTTTCACAATTTTATCTTAGAACTAATGGTCAATTCAGAGTCGCTGGAGATTTATTGGATCGCTTGGTCGATAATGGATTGCGAGATCAGTTTGGTCAAAGAACACTGAAAGATGCTATTTCAGGTGAACGTGAAGATTTAATGTTTGATATAAAAGCAGATGTTAATCAAAAAGTTCCTGAGTATGGAATTGAGGTAATTGATATCCGGGTGAAGAAAATAAACTACCCGAATGAGGTTGCTGCGAAAGTTTATGATCGAATGAAATCAGAGCGTGTTGCAACATCAACGAAAACCAAAACGGAAGGTGAGAAGAAAGGTAATATTATTCGTTCTCAAACTGATCAGAAGGTACAGGAAATCTTATCTGAAGGTGATCAGGTAGCGAGAGAAATTAAGGGTCAAGCTGACGCTGAAACTGCTAAAATCTATGCAGATACATACAATAAAGATCCTGAGTTTTATGCTTTTCTCAGAAGCCTTGATGCTTACAAGGCCTCTTTTAACGGAAAAGAAGATATTATTGTGGTTAAACCTGATAGTGATTTCTTTAAATATTTTAAGCAGGCTGATGGAACTAAAGGGAAGAAGTAGCTTATTTTTCAGAGTAGTATTATGAGCTATCGAACTCCAAGGCAGTCTTTGACTGCCTTTTTTATTGGAGCAAATAATGAATGATTTATGGGCTGCGTTGGCAATAGCGCTGATTCTGGAAGGCGCGATGCCATTCTTGTCACCTAAACTCTGGAAAGAAACATTAAACAAGCTCAACCTTCTGGCTGAACCTAAAATACGCTTAGTCGGGTTTTCCGTGATGCTATCCGGGCTTTTATTGCTTACTTTTGTCAGAAATAATCAGTGACAACCTTTCTGTGTACCTAAAATAGGCAAAAACTAACAAAAAATAGGGAAATTTAGTGTCGATAAGAGTACAATGCGCGGTTTCCTGTTAAGGCATCAAGAAAGAGTCATAGGGTTGTCAAAGGTTATGTCAAAGAATGTTGTAGTGTTAGGCACCCAATGGGGTGATGAAGGTAAAGGTAAGATAGTTGACTTGTTAACTGATCGCGTTAGCGCTGTGGTGCGTTTTCAGGGGGGTCATAATGCGGGTCATACTCTGGTGATTGATGGAGAGAAAACTGTATTGCACCTTATTCCATCAGGGATCCTTCGAGGTGATGTTAAAAACCTGATTGGTAAC
>CBDUHU010000015.1:0-16004 GCA_965366725.1 uncultured Kangiellaceae bacterium | reverse complement strand
GAAAAGGAAGCAATAGAGACCGATATTGAACTTTTTTAGATTTCTCCACAATTGCTTAGCGTCAATTTACAAGGTGTAACCATTGGTCAATTCGGCCAATTTTTAGTATTAAAAACTACCCGATAAAACCTTTTGTTACAAATGCAACACAATTTGAAAGGTGTTATGGTCATATAATACAGCAACCAACGCAATTAATCTGCGAACGAAAAGAAGATTAACCAAATCTTATTTTTATTGGCATATTTTCTGCTTTAGTCTGCTCAGGACAGTCATACACTTAAATGAGCTGTTTGGAACACTAACACCAACCGCCTTATTCGCTAAAGGATATGAAATGAAAGCTTCAGC
Source organism: uncultured Kangiellaceae bacterium (assembly GCA_965366725.1). Taxonomy (GTDB): domain Bacteria; phylum Pseudomonadota; class Gammaproteobacteria; order Enterobacterales; family Kangiellaceae; genus Aliikangiella. The sequence goes on along the minus strand of CBDUHU010000015.1, from coordinate 15,653 downwards.
AACCAACAAGATAACCGGTTTATTCAAATTAGCACTTATTACTTCAGTGATTAGTTTATCGGTATTTACCACTGCCTGTTCAGATAGCACAAGCACCGATGATAAGCAGGCGCAAACTGATAGCGCTGGTAAAGATGATAAAAAGGATGAAAATGGCAAAACTAAAGAACAAAAGTTAAAAGATGAAAAGCCAGCAATTCCAGTTGAAGTAGTGAATGTTGCAAGAGGTGACATACAACAAACTTACCGGACAATTACAACTCTTGAAGCCGAAATAGATGCTCAGGTTGTCGCCCGTTCAACCGGTTTATTAAATAGCATTATGGTTGAAGAAGGTGATCGGGTAACTAAAGGACAATTACTTGCCCAGCTTGATATCGAACAATTAGCACTGGAAGTTGCTCAGCTTGAAGCCACTTCAAAAAAACTAAAAAAGGAACTTAACCGCCAAAAATCTCTATTTAACCGTAAATTAGCAAGTTCTGATGCTCTGGATAGAGCGACTTACGAATACCAGTCCCAACAGGCTCAATATCAACTATCAAAATTGAGACTTAATTATGCCAGTATCAAAGCTCCTATTGATGGGATAATCACTGAACGTATGGTGAAACCCGGTAACCTGATCCGTGAAAACGATATGTTATTTAAAATTGTTGATTTGTCGTCTTTAAAGGCAGTTTTACACTTACCTGAAAAAGAACTGAGTAATGTCAAAAAACAGCAGACAATATTACTGAGTATTGATGCTCTAAATAATCAGATAGTAAACGGTCAAATCGAACGTATTCGGCCTTCTATTGATAGCGACACCGGCACCTTTAAAGTAGTAGCGAATTTAGACAATGATGATAATTACCTGAAGTCAGGAATGTTTGGAAAAGTTGAAGTAGTTTTTGATACCCACAAAAATAGTTTAATTCTTCAACAAGATGCGATCATAACCCAGGATAACCGTTCTCATGTCTTTGTTGTAAAAGATAATAAGGCGATGCAAACGCCGGTAACACTTGGTTTTAGACATCATGGACAGGTTGAAATCATCGATGGACTTTCTGAATCCGATCAAGTGATCACCACAGGCCAACAAATACTTAAGCATGAAACCAAAATAGAAATTGTTGGTCAAGAAGAGCAAGTAGCTTTAAAAAACAAAGATAAAATCCAGTCTCCTTCGAGTATCGCCGTCAATCCATAGGCTCGAATTTTCAATCTTCCAATATAATTAAAAAAGGCTTTGTAACACTACAAAGCCTGCAATAACCAAGGAATTTAAATGAACATTATTGCTACCGCAATTCGTAGACCTGTCACTGTTGCAATGTTCACATTAGCAGCACTGGTTTTTGGATTAGTACTGGTCAACCGGTTAGGTTTTAATTTATTACCTGAATTAAGCTACCCTACTCTGACCGTCAGAACAGATTTTGAAGGTGCTGCACCGGCAGAAGTTGAAAACCTTATTACCCGTCCACTAGAAGGTGTTCTTGGGACCATCAAGGGGCTCCGCCAGGTACGCTCTGTTTCTAAAGCCGGGCGCTCTGATGTTTACCTGGAGTTCTATTGGGGAACCAATATTGATATTGCTAGCCTTGATGTTCGTGAAAAATTAGAGCAAGTTCAACTTCCCTTGGAAATTTCAGCACCATCATTACTCCGCTTCAACCCCAATAATGCACCGATCATACGCATGAGTTTAAGTAAAGCATTATCAGAGGGAGAAGATCCCACGGCAGCACTGAGTAATTTACGACGATACGCGGATTTACAATTATCAAGAAGAATGGAAACCATCGAAGGCGTTGCCGCGTCAAAAGCTTCTGGTGGTCTGGAAGATGAAATTCAGATTTTGTTAGATCAAAGTCAACTTGCACGACTAAATATTACGGTTAACGATATTGCCAGCAGGTTAAGAACCCAAAATATTAACATGAGTGGCGGTCAAATTAGAAATGGCCAACAACAATTATTAGTCAGAACTTTTAATGAATATCGATCAATCGAAGACTTTGCCAATACAATAATAATTGCACGCTCGCAAAAAATTGTCAGGTTAAAAGATATCGCAGAAGTAAAATTCACTCACAAAGATCCTACCGCTATTATAAGACATAATGGAGAGCAAGCAGTTGAGATAGCAATTTACAAAGAAGGTGATGCCAACACAGTTAAAGTAGCAGAGTCTGTGCACAAGCAATTAACAAGACTCAGAGAATCCCTGCCAGCAGATATGAAACTGACTTTGTTGACAGATGCATCAAAGTTTATCAGTCAATCTATTTCGGAATTGATTTCATCCGCCATGTTTGGTGGAATTCTTGCAATGATTATCATCTATCTTTTCTTAGGTGAATTTATGCCTACATTGATTATTTCGGCAACTATTCCCCTATCAGTCATTGTCACATTTAATTTGATGTTTGGTGCCAAAATAGACATGAATATTATGTCGCTTGGCGGCCTGGCTCTTGCTGTTGGAATGTTAGTTGATAATGCGATTGTCGTGCTCGAAAATATTGCCCGGAAAAAAGAACAGGGACTATCTCTAAGCAAAGCTGCATTGGAAGGCGCCAGCGAAGTATCTGGTGCAATTACAGCTTCTACTCTAACAACAATTGCTGTGTTTCTTCCTCTGATTTTTGTCGAAGGTATTGCGGGACAGCTATTCAGAGATCAGGCATTAACAATTACATTTTCTCTCATAGTATCGCTTGGAGTTGCATTGACCCTGATTCCGACAATGGCAGCAATAGGGCTTAGAAAAGTTGATTCAACCCCAGTATTAGAACGTAGCCAAAAACCAATCTGGTTAAGAGTCATCCTGTTTATTCCAGAGTTAATAATTGCAGCTTTTGCCTTACTCTTTATAGCAATAAAATCATTGGTTTTTGTCATAGGTTATATCTTAAATTTCATATTCAACGTCATTCCACTAAGAAGAGCTTTTGAAAAAACATTTTCATTAATATCGAATCTTTACATTTCTGTATTACGTTCTGCATTAAATGCAAAGGCAGTTACGCTTATTATTTCCGTCACGATATTAGGCGCCAGCGTGCTTTTAGTCAGCCGAATACCAACGGTAGTTTTACCTGAAATGGCACAAGGTGAACTGGTAGTAAAGGTACAGTATGGAGCGGGAACAGCAATTGAACTAACCGACCAGAAAGTCATGTCTTTGTCCTCAAAGCTGCTTAACATTGATGGTGTTGAAGAAGTTTTTGCGACCGCTGGGGTCGGCAATAAGCTGACCGCTAATCCAGAGCAGGAAGGTGAAAACCAGGCTGAATTTAGCTTGTTACTTGCGGCAGGAATTTCTCGCGATCAGGAAGATCAGCTACTTAGTGAAATTCGTCAGTTTCTTAGTGAAGAGAGTCAGGGCTTAACGGCTGATGTTGAACGTCCACAATTATTTAGTTTTGCAACACCACTCAGTATTGAAGTTTATGGCTATGATATAGATACACTAAAAAAAGCTGCCAAAATGATTGTAGAAAAATTATCTGAATCTGATCGCTATATCGATCTTCATTCGAATATGAAAGAAGGATATCCAGAAGCACAGATCACTTTTGACCAGGAAAAAATGGCGCAATTAGGCTTGTCAATTGAGCAGGCTAACAATGCTGTAGTCAATGCGATACGAGGCAATAAGGCGACACGTTACCGCTTAAAAGAACAGCAAATTGAAGTTCTGGTCAGGTTAGAAGATAGTGCCAGAGACGAACTTGATGATATAAGAAGCTTAATTATTAATCCTGAGTCACCACGACCAATACCTTTACAGGCAGTCGCTCAAATTATTGAAACTCAGGGCCCTAGCGAAATAATGAGAATCGACCAGCAACGCGTTATATTAGTGGAAGGTCAGATTACCTATGGTGGAATTGGAGAAGCAGTAGTAGAAGCGGAACAGCTGTTGTCAGGTTTGTCCCTACCCTATGGTACGACTAAACAGTTTGGTGGTCAGGGAGAGGAAATGGATCGAAGTTATACTTCACTGGTTATGGCATTGGCTTTAGCAGTATTTCTTGTTTATCTGGTTATGGCTTCACAATTTGAATCATTACTTCATCCTTTCATCATACTGTTAAGTATTCCACTGGCCGCTGTAGGTGCTATTTTTGCATTAATTCTAACCAACACAGAAATAAGCGTGGTGGTTTTCCTCGGCCTGATAATGTTGGCAGGAATAGTCGTTAATAATGCCATTGTATTGATCGATAAGATAAATCAATTACGAATGAAAGGCAGTGAGAAGCTTGAGGCTATAATGGAAGCTGGTCAATCACGTTTGCGCCCAATTCTGATGACAACTCTTACCACAGCTCTCGGAATGTTACCACTCGCTTTGGGAATTGGAGAAGGTACTGAAATAAGAGCTCCAATGGCCATTACCGTCATCGGTGGATTATTAGCATCAACATTATTGACATTGATTGTGATCCCTGTGATGTATCAAATTCTGGATTACAAAGACTATTCAAAAAGCGCTGAACTAAAAACAGTACTTGCAAACTTTAGTGATACAAATACAGGAGCCTAATGTATGTGGTTTACAAAGATTGCTTTAACCCGACCGGTAACTGTTTCAATGATATTTGTTTGCGCAGTTGTCATGGGGTTGGCTTCAAGTCGAATTCTACCAATTGAATTCTTTCCTTCAATCCAGTTTCCCGGGGTTTTTGTTCAAGCCAATTATCCTGGAAGCTCACCAGAGGAGATTGAAAAAAATATTACCAAACCACTTGAAGAAACTCTATCTACGATGGGCTCTATTGAGCAAATGCAATCCACCAGTAGTCGGAATTCGACCCAGGTATTTATGCTATTCGACTGGGGAGTCAATGCTAAACTAAAGGGGGTTGAAGCCAGGGAAAAAATTGATGCTATCAAAGCGGAACTCCCATCCGACTTACAGCGAGTATTTATTTTTACTGGAAGTACTAATGATCAACCGATTATTGAAGCCCGACTATCTGCCGACACGGACTTGAGTGACTCATTTCAAATCCTGAATCGCCAACTAAAACAACGACTCGAAAGAATACCTGGGGTATCACAGGTCAATATTCATGGAGTAGCACCTAAAACCTATCAGATTGAATTAATGCCGTCGCAGATTTCAGCTTATCATATTGATTTAAACCAATTACTCTCTAAGCTGCAAAATTCAAATAGTCTTGTTTCTGCTGGCGAAGTAAAAAGTGATAGGCATAGTATTCGAATTACGGTTAATCAACAGTTCACTTCTCAAGAAGATATTGAGAATTTTATCATCAATGAACGTGGCTTGATGTTATCAGATATTGCAAAAATTTCTTTTGCGAAAGACGATATCGAGGTTGGCAGACACCTTGACAGAAAGTATGCCGTTGGCATAAACATTACCAGAGAAGCTGATGCTAATCTGGTAGAAACCGCAAATGCTATTGTTGCAGAGATGAAGCGAATTGAAAACTTACCTGATTTTGAAGGCATTAAGCTGTTTATTATGGAAAATCAGGCTGATGGAGTTGTCAGTTCTTTACAAGATATTGCAAAATCAGGACTGGTAGGTTTTCTACTTTCTTCAATCGTTTTGTTTGTGTTCCTACGAGATTGGCGATTAACTCTTATTGTCTCTTTAGCTGTGCCATTTTCACTACTGATTACACTCGCAGCAATGTACTTCCTTAATGTTAGTATCAACTTATTAACGATGATGGGATTGATGTTAGCAATAGGTATGCTGGTTGATAACGCCGTTGTTGTTAGTGAAAGCATTTTTGGATACCGTCAACAAATGCCGGACAAGCCATTAGAAGCAACTTTAAGAGGCGTTAAAGATGTTGGCGTTCCCGTAGTTGCCGGTACACTAACTACAGCGATTGTCTTTCTGCCAAATATCATTGGCGAGAAAGTTGATATCACAGTATTTCTCAGTCATGTTGCGACCACCATTGTTATCTCATTAGTTGCGTCGTTATTTATTGCCACCACAATTATTCCTATGCTGCTAAGTAAAATCAAACCTCGCAGTATGAAAATCAGTCACACTGATACAGTAAAAGAACATGGTCGCTATTCTACATTTTTATCATGGATGATGCGTCACCCGGTATTTTCAGCGATAATTGTACTCGCTCTTCTGTTCTCAGCGATCATTCCTGGCTCGCAGGTTAAGAGTGATATGTTCCCACAGGAAGAAGATTCCAGACTGTTTATTACTTATAATATTAGAGGCAGCTATGAACTTGAAAAAGTAGAAAAAGCCGTCTTTACAATTGAAGATTTTCTATATGAACATCAAGAAGAACTTGATATTCAAAATGTTTATTCATTTTATGTCAACAATCAGGCAGGCTCCACATTATTACTAGTAAGTGATGATAAGAGAACCAAAACCAATAAACAGATCCGTGAATTCATTGAGAAAAATTTACCCAAAATAGCCATTGGAACTCCTGGTTTTGAACGTAACCGCTCAGGTGGACAAGATGCGCTAACAGTTGGTCTTAATGGAGAAAATACAGAGACTTTACTTGAATTGGCCGAACAGGTATCTCCATTGTTGGAAACTATTGATGGAGTAACCAAAGTCACTCCTGGTTCAAAAAATGGAACACAGGAAGTGAGAATTATCTTGAATGCCCAGCGTCTCAATGTACTTGGATTAACTCCTCAAGGGGTTGGCACCACAATATCCATTGCGCTGAGAAAACAACAATTAAAGACCTTTCGCTCAGAGTTTGGAGAAACCGATATCAGCCTGACATTTGCTGGTCAGAAGAAAGCAACAGTTAGCGATCTGGCGGGACTCCCGATAGAAATACCGAGCCCAAGAGAAGGAAGCAGTCGAAGTGTTCGGTTGGATTCAGTTGCGAAACTGGAAATAATGAACTCTCTCCCCCAAATAACCAGGTTTGATCGAAGAACATCAGTACGTTTGAATATCGATTATGAGGATACCACCACAGCTGAAGAAGTCAGAAAGGCAGCTAACCTGCTGATGAAGAAAATACCGCTACCAACAGGATATAGCTGGGGCTTTGGACGCAGTACTGACAGAGAAGAAAAAATAAAGCGAATCATGCTTACCAATATGTTACTCGCTGTATTAATGATCTTCATTGTAATGGCCGCTTTATTTGAATCTTTAATATTGCCACTTGCCGTTATTACATCAATTATATACGCGGTGGTAGGAGTCTTCTGGTATTTCTTCCTTACAGGAACAACACTCTCGATGATGGCATTAATAGGAATACTGGTACTGATGGGGGTCGTAGTAAACAATGGCATTGTTTTGGTTGATAGAATCAATCACTATCGCAAGGAAGGCTTTAAGAAACACGATGCAATCCTTCACGCAGCCAATGATAGAATACGTCCAATTCTGATGACTGTGTTAACAACAATATTAGGGTTGTTACCTTTGAGCCTTGGTGAAACACAATTAGGCGGCGGAGGACCTCCCTACTTCCCTATGGCTCGAGCGGTGATTGGTGGTCTGGCCTATTCAACAGTAGCAACACTGATTTGCCTGCCGGTCATATATTTATTCCTGGATTACACCCGTATGTTCTTTGGTCGACTATGGCACTCTGTCGGTCAACCTGGAACCAGATGGAGTATACGCAATGGAAGAATCAACTCCCGATTAAAAGATTAAATCCAGTTAGCCCGGTATTGCCGGGCTTTTTTCTGCATGATTTCATTCAAACCTGTACAATTAGTCTGATTAAAACTTATCGGTATTTAAGCCTTAATAAAAGCACATTATTTAATCTGAACTCGGAAGAATAAGAAGAATAAGAAGAATAAGAGTTAGTTTTAGATAACGTGCAATAGATAAATCAATCATCTAAAGGTTTACTCTTTATATTTAATTTTCCTTCAATGGTTTTTTTCGTTTTTTCGCTGATGCTACCATCTTTGTATTCTCTTACCAGCACATCCTCTACCTGTTTTAGCATGCTATCAACCGTTTTCCCTCTTCCTTGATACTGTTCAAATAAGTTTATTTTTTCTTCACTTTTTCTTCCCATTTTCATCAAAATTTCAAAATAGCTAGTTTTACCAGTTCTTCCTTCAATCAGATCAATAACCGTCGCAATTAAAGAAATTGGGCTGAGAAGAATATCTCTTAACGCATCTACCGCAAGTTTCACCTGAAAAATAAACAATCGTCTTACCGGATGATTTTCATTAGCCGAAAATTCTTCTTTAGAGGTATCATCCAATGAAGGTTTAGCAGTATTTTCTTTTGGTTTAGAATTCATGGTTCGCTTTAAAGGTAAAATAGAATCAGGAGATTATAAAAAATGCCAGTAGCCATAGCAATTATATTAATACGGATGAAAGCTAACTATTCTCCAATTACCCGGAATAATTCAGAAACAGCTGATACCTTAGACTGGTGAAGTGGTTTCAACAGCTTATAAATTTAAGGTTTAACCACTTAGGCCCACTAAAGTACGGGAATTAAATCACGATCAACCATTTTTGAAATCTTATTGCTCGATTTGGTCTGCTGCGCCTGCAATATAAGTTCTTTAGATAGCTGTGGTGCCAGAGTTTCAATAAAAGCGAATATATATTCCCTGAAATAGAGGTTTCTATCAAATACCACATTAACAAGTGAAGGTTTAAACAGATGGGTCACCGGGATCCTCACAAGGTCAGAATCGAGATGCTCTTCAAAAGCCATATTCGCAATCACACCAACACCTAACCCCATCCTCACATAGGATTTAATCACTTCACAGTCAGTCGCACTAAAAACTATTTCAGGTGCAAATCCATATTCCTTAAACTTTTGCAGTATTGGGTTTTTCTCCCCTCCCATGCTGGTATGAGTCAATAACGGATACTGGGCAAGGATATCAAAATTAATAGAGTCCTTTTTAGTCAGTGGATGTCCATTAGGCACAACCACGCACCGATTCCAGTAAAAACAGGGAAGTTGGATTTTATCAACAAAACCTTCATCACCTTCATGAACCAACGCAAAATCCAGCTTACCCTCATCTAAATCGGAATTGGTTCTGTTCCCTCCACTCTGAAATATATGTAATGCAACTTTCGAATATTTCCTACGATAAGATTCAACAACATCAGGTAAAAAATAACGGGAAAAAGTATGTGTTGTTGATAGGTTAAGCCTCCCTTCTTTATGATTTACATGACTTGCTGCAATATCCTGTATTTTTCGAACTTGCTTAAGGATATGTTCGGCAACGGGCAATATCTCTCTGCCTGCTGGAGTAATGTTGGTTAAATGTTTACCACTACGGACAAATATCTCTACTCCCAGTTCATCTTCCAGCAAACGAACCTGCTTGCTAATACCAGGTTGAGAAGTGAATAAATTTTCAGCGGTTGCTGACACATTGAGCTGGTTGCGAGCCACTTCAAAAATGTATTTGATCTGTTGAAGTTTCATGTAATTACCAATTATTGAATAACAATCTAACTTGGCAAGCAACATTTATACTGTGGACCACCGGGATTTTCTGTTTGCACTTAATCATCGTTATCCCTTCACAGTGCTACTGCTTATAGTTAAAGCTTTTAAAACCTTACTTTCCCTATAATTACAGACTAATAAGAACTCAAAAATATCAGGATAACTAATCTGAGTAGATAATTAACTCACCTTAAATTAACCATTAATGACGATGGATATGTTCGACTCCAGTTAGCGTTTCCAGAGCCGAGCAGATATTTCCGGTTTATTTAGAATCCAGTTTATTAGCAACGCCATGAGGTACATGACCAGTTGCGACATGCTCAGCGGCATCATCACAGTGGAAAGATTGATCATCAAAAAAAACATCCGCATCAAATGACTTTAAAAACTGTCCTTTTGGCATACCTCCAAGGAACAATGCTTCATCGATCCTGATTTTCCATTCTCTTAGTGTGCGAATCACCCTCTCATGAGCAGGGGCGGAACGCGCTGTGACCAAAGCTGTTCTAATTGGACAAGCATCTGCACTATATTCTCTTTGCAGTCGATGTAACGCAGCTAAGAAGCTCTTGAAAGGACCCCCAGCCAGCGGCAGGTTAGCAGATGCCATTTCACTCTCGGTAAACGCTTCCAGGCCTTCTGATTTATAGACTCGCTCAGCCTCATCTGAGAAGATGACCGCATCCCCATCAAAAGCAAACCTTAATTCCATACCCGAATCCTTACAATTGTTAGAACGGGGTAATATGGTTGCAGCAGCAATTCCATCATCAAGTGCCGCTCTAACATCAACAGGGTTAGTAGAAAGAAACAAATGGCTGGCGAATGCAGAAACATAAGAATAAGGACTTCTACCACTGGTAAAAGCCGCACGCGTGATATCCATTTCATAATGCTGAATTGAGTTAAATATGCGCAACCCGGTATCAGCACTATTTCGCGATAATAAAACTACTTCAACCGCAGGGTTATCTTTCGACGTATGGTTTAAAGCAAGCAACTTTTGCACCAGAGGAAACGCAGCTCCTGGCTTTAGCGGCTTGTCTTCATTTTCAATTTGATAGCGCGAATAAGCCTCCACACCTTCGGCTTCAAAAATGTTGTGTCCTTCATCTAAATCAAACAAAGCTCTGGATGAAATAGCAATGACTAACTTATCACCTGGATTTGACGACATAATTTCCCGCTTTTAATAAAAATTCTCTATATTACTTCATATTCTATCTATACTAATTATTATTAATTAGCACTGAATATACTTGTTGAAAGCCTAATGAATCGATCAATTAACAATTTGACAGCAATATTTTCCGTGAAGTAAGTATGAACTGCCACATATAAAATGCAAGATTCAATGTCTATGATGAAAAAGCCGCTAGTCAGGTATTCACAAAAATCTGTTCTCATCATCGAGGACTTTACTGAGTTTGCTCGTTCTTTACGAGGAATGATGCTTACTATGGGCAGTAAAAAAATCGATATGGTCTATAACGGTGAAGATGCCATACAAGCTTGCAAAGAACGCAAGTATGACATCATTCTTTCTGACTACAATCTTGGTGATTCGAAAGATGGGCAACAGGTGCTCGAAGAGTTGCATAGCTTCAACCGATTGAAAACAAATACTGTTTTTATCCTGGTAACAGCAGAAAATACCACGGCGATGGTAATGGGGGCTCTCGAATTTCAACCTGATAGCTACCTGACAAAACCATTTAACGGTCATATATTAAAATCCCGGCTAGACAAGCTAATCGTTAAAAAAGATACCCTCTCACCGGTTTTAAGGCTCATTATTAAGAAAAAATGGCAGGAAGGAATTGAAAAATGCGATGAAATAATCGAATCTTACCCTAAATACAGGATGGCTTGCTTGCGACTTAAATATAGCTGCTTAAAGGGGTTAAAACAATATGACAAGGCACTGGAACTAACCACTAAAATTGTGAATGAAAGGCCAATTCCCTGGGCAATGTTGGGGGTCGGTGAGATATTTTACAAAAAAAACCAATTAGATCGTGCTGCAGAACTATTTTCAGATATGATCAATGAGTTTCCAATGGCACTTGAAGGCTATGACTGGCTGGCGAAAGTTCAACACTTGTTGGGACAACCTATCGAAGCTCAAAAGACACTCACAAAAGCAGTTCAAAGGTCACCCAAAGCTCTGCAAAGACAAAAACTATTAGGTCAAATCGCAGAAGAAAATGAAGATTTCGAAACCATGGCTCAAGCTTTTCGACATGCAGTTAAATTTGGTAAAAACTCAGCGTTTTCCAGTCCTGAAGAGTTTATTAAACTAACAAAATCTATCGGCATGCAACTAAAAGGGAACTTTGAAGCAGACCGTAAAAAACTAATTGGTGAAGCTGAATCCGTATTTGTAAAACTAAACAATCGGTTCAAACAAGATCCTGGTGTTCAGTTTCGCACAGCCGTTGCACACGCAGACTTTAGCTCAATCACAAATGATGATGATAATGTTGAAAAATATTTAAATACCGCCAATAAGCTCTATGATAAAATCGAAGAGCATATTGGAGCCAGGGAGAGTATTGAAATTTCTGAATCACTCAAACATCTTGGGCAACAAACTCTGGCTGAGAATATACTGGAAGAAGCGGTAGAACAGTATTTCGATGATCCGGCTTTTATTAAGAAGGCAGAAAAACTAACCACTAATAAAGACCTTATTATCAATAGTAAGAAAGCAAATAATCTTAATAGTAAGGCGATACAACTCTTTTCCAAAAATGATTTTAAAGGCTCTATCGAGTACTTTTCAAAAGCTGCAGAAATAGCACCAAACAATGTTAATATTAATTTAAATCATGCACAAGCTCTTCTAAAGTATTTCCAGACAGGCGTGAAAAATAAACAATATCTGGAACAGGCAACTGAAACACTATCGCATATCACACGTTTGTCATTTACCGACCCTAGATACGAACGATATGCCGAACTATCTCGATTGACTCAATTGATGCTACAGAGTGCCTGAGGAGGAAAAAGTTGCAAGATAGTAATAATCTGTTCAGTATTATTTTAGCCTCTACAGTTCATGATATGAAAAACTCTCTTGGTATGATGCTGGGTGCACTTGAAAATATACTTGACTCAATCCCTGAAGAGAAAAAGCAAGAGTCCAATCTAAAATATAGTGTTGTCCAATACGAATCCTCACGTGTCAATAATTCCTTAATGCAGTTGCTTGCTCTTTATAAAATTGAAAATAATCAATTACCATTTACTCCATGCCACCAAAACTTATACGACTTTATTGAAGAACAAATACTACATCACTTGCCATTATTTGAAGCCAAAGGATTTACCCACGAAATTGATATCGATGAAGAAATCGAAGTTGTTTTTGATGAAACACTACTCGCTATGGTTGTGTCCAACGTTATTGGTAATGCGATTCGATATACACGTTCAAAACTAATTATGAGTGCAGAAATCAATGATAATATCGATATTATCATTAGTGATGATGGCCCAGGTTACCCTTCAACTATGTTGGAATTGGCTGATGGTTACAAGCAAGGTATTGATCAAGACACTGGAAGTACCGGCCTTGGTCTATTTTTTGCTCGAAAAGTAGCTGAAATTCACAGTTTTGGTCAAAAAAAGGGCAAAATATCTCTTTCAAATGGTGGTAGACTAGGTGGAGGCGTATTTAAAATAACTATTCCGTAGGAACTTAAGCTAAACTTAAAATTGGCAAGCAACTAACGAGCCAGGCAATTTATTTTTACCTGATAAGAAGAATTAAATGAGTTCATTTGCAATAATTGCAGTTATATTGATAATCTTGGTTATTTCCGTAGCCATAATTACTATTATTCAAAAAAGGGAACAGGAAAAAGCACTACTAAGGCAAAAAATTGCACAGTACCGATACCGGGCAAACAATGCGATAAATATCTTAGGGAATTTTAGCCGACTTCCCATTGGCTCAGAAGCAAGACAGATACTGCTGCAATATAGTCTCGCTAATTTAAAGGCAATTGCTAAACTATCTCCAGAAGATGAAGCCGTAAGAAAACAAATAACCCAAATATCACAGAGTATTCAGTCACAAAACTCACCAGCTGATAAATCGCCACTGGAAATTCCTCCAGATTTTAGTCTATTAACCCAACAAATCAATCAGCTTTCAACTTTAGCAAAGTTTCTTGTCAAGCTTAATAAATCAAATGCGGTTCAGGCTAGTCTGGTACCTGTGGCCGTTAGCAAGATCATGTCGCTTATATCGGAGTCTAAAATTTGCGCATATATACAACAGGGTAAAGACTCCTTGAGTAAACATGAGTATGTTCCAGCACAGAAAAGTTTTATTATGGCACAACAGATGATGCTCAAAATAACGAACAAAAATGAAAGACTAAAGAAGCTTGAACTAGATTTGCTTGAGTTAATTAAAAGCTCACCAAGTAAGGCAAAGAATACTGAATTGTCTTTCAACCAATCTTCAAATGAAGAGCAGCAGCCAAACGAGGAAGATGGTCTCTTTGGCCCAAGGAAGAAGTGGTAAACACCAATAGAATCAGTGTTTGCCTAAAGCACCTGTAATATCCCTGTAAAGAGCTTCATTACCTTTATCTATTTTCGCCAGATGTTTGTGGGCACTTACAACTCTTTCAAGAACTCTTTCCTCATTTTGCGGTTGACTGGTTAGTTCTCTAAGTTCCCCATGTTCAGGATTATTATGGTCTACTATTATGTTAAAGACCTGGTCAAAACAGACCCGTCTAAGTATGTTTGATAACTCTCCTCGGCTCAAAAAGATAACAGGTTTGTGTTCTGAATATTTTTTTAACTCTATCGCAATTCGTGCCACCAGACCAAGTGCAGTACTATCAAGAATCTCAGCATCTTCCAGATCAATAACAACTTCATCAAAATCCTTATTTTCAAATAGAGAGTCAATATGTGACTCTAAGCCTCCACAATGCGAATATCTCACGGTACCAAAAAATTTAATATATTCAATATCATCAATTCGTGCGGCAAAAATCGATCCGTCCATTATTTCTCCTTGGTCACAATAAATATAGTAATATCATCCGGCATATTATCTTTAGCATAGTTCTTTACAGGTTCCATCAATGAAGAAATGCTAATTTGATTTTCCTTAACATATTCCAATAGTGAAGATTCTTCTGCGGGCTTTACCCCATCTGATATTAGCTCTAACCACCCGTCAGAAACCATTAACAACTTAAAGTCTGCTCCGATACTAATTTGACTGTTGTTAAAACTCGCCCATTCAAACAAACCAAGCGGAAAACCGCCATCATTAAGGAAAGTATACTGGTTATCGATAATCGCCATCGGTGCTGGGTACTGACCGGCAACCGAGTAGTTAAGAGTGTAGTTATCACAATCAATTACTCCATAAAATATTGTGATGTGTTTGCTTAAATTTGCGCTTATTAACTCCTGATTCAAATATCCTAAAAATTGAGACGGGTCAATTATTGAATCATTTTCACCGATACGAAACTTTCGTAGCGGCTGATTAACCAGGCTTTTTAACGTCATGGTGACAAATGCTGCTGCCGCTCCATGTCCTGAGACATCGGCAATATAAAAACCAATAAATCTTTCTGATATCTTAAAGAAATCGACAAAATCTCCACTCAGGTTTAACGAAGGAATAATTGTATGTTCAAATAGAAAACCATTAAGCGATGCGTTTGGCTCTGGCAATAACTGTAATTGCGCTCGTCTGCCAGCATCTTGATCCTGCTGAAGAAGTTCGAGGTTTTTTTCAAGTTCCTGATTGGCTATCTCTAATTCCTGGCGGTACATTTTATTTTGTTCTTCAAGCTTATGTCGTGTCAATGCATTAACGACTGCATTTTCGAGCACCGCCATGTCAGTAACCGGTTTAACCAGATAATCCAACGCACCTAATCTTAATGCTTCTACAACATCATGAATTTGACCGGCTCCAGAGACAATTATTATTGGTGTATCTGGAGAAAGTTTGGTTAAGTGTTTCAACACTTCCAATCCATCCATCTCCGGCATTCTCAAATCACAGATGACCAATGCAGGTGCAACACTATTAAATAGTTCAATGCCCTTATTCCCATCAGATGCCTGAAATACCTCATATCCGCTATCTTCAAGATAAACGGCAATACTTTCACGCACCAGATGCTCATCATCTATCACCAAAATCTTACTC
>CBDUHU010000014.1:0-16033 GCA_965366725.1 uncultured Kangiellaceae bacterium | reverse complement strand
TTCAGCGTAATATAATAGTATTCATTTTGAATATTTGTGTTGGATAAGCAATATGGAAGTGTTGAAGTGAAAGAAATTGAGGGTGAACACGGGGATCTATGACTTAGTAAGCGACAACTTTAACTATAATTCTATTATTGGCGGAATTTGTTACTTCTGGATAATTTTGATTAATATCCTGTAAAATAGGTAACTCTGTGGATAACTCCCAATGATGTGAAGTCTTATTTTTACTAATAATTGCAGCATTAGCCTGACTGAAAAAGAAAATAACACACATACAGGCACTCGCTACTAATGCCAATACAGGTTTTATTAATGATAGTTTCATCTTTTCTGGCTCCAGTGTTTTCCTCTACCATTAAAGACGTCTGAACTGGCAAAATAGTTTGTTTATTTGTTCTGGTGGATCAAAAAAGGCGCTATAAAAGCGCCTTTTTTGAATAGAATCAATATATTACTTCCGAATTTTTTTCTTCAGTGCATTTAAAGTTCTAAGTTGAGCAACAGCTTCGGCTAATTCAACTGCAGCCGTAGAGTATTCAATTTCAGAATTCTGATCCGCCATTGCTGCTTCAGCTGCTTCTTTTGCTGCTATAGCAGCAGCTTCATCAACATCATCAGCACGTGCAGCGGTATCTGCTAAAATTGTTGTTACATGAGGTTGAACCTCTAGCATACCACCAGAAACATAAAAATGTTCTTCATTTCCTTCGTGATCTTTCACCTTAACCGTACCCGGCTTCAGTGAAGTAAGCAGAGGTGCGTGACCAGGAGAAATTCCCAACTCACCCAATTCACCCGTAGCGACTAATGAATCGACAGTGCCAGAGAAAATAGATTTCTCTGCACTAACGATATCTAAATGAAATGTATACATATTCAATTTCCTATCGGTCTAAAGCTGGAATTAAAGAGTTTTAGCTTTTTCTACCGCTTCTTCAATTGTTCCTACCATGTAGAAAGCTTGCTCAGGTAAATGGTCATACTCACCATTTAGGATTCCACGGAAACCAGAAATTGTATCTTTAAGAGATACATACTTACCAGGAGAACCAGTAAATACTTCTGCTACGAAGAATGGCTGAGATAAGAAACGCTGGATCTTACGTGCGCGAGATACAGTCTGCTTATCTTCTTCTGATAATTCATCCATACCTAATATTGCGATAATATCTTTTAGTTCTTTATAACGTTGAAGAACAGATTGAACTCCACGAGTTACATCATAGTGTTCCTGGCCGATAACTAAAGGATCAAGCTGACGAGAAGTAGAGTCCAATGGATCAACAGCAGGATAAATACCTAATTCTGCAATTTGACGAGAAAGTACAACAGTTGCATCCAAGTGAGCAAAAGTTGTTGCTGGTGATGGATCCGTTAAATCATCCGCAGGTACATAAACCGCTTGTACCGATGTGATAGAACCAGTCTTAGTTGAAGTGATACGTTCTTGCAAACGACCCATTTCTTCAGCAAGTGTTGGCTGGTATCCTACCGCCGATGGCATACGTCCTAATAGTGCAGATACTTCAGTTCCCGCTAGTGTATAACGATAGATGTTATCAACAAACAACAATACATCACGACCTTCATCACGGAATTTTTCAGCCATAGTCAAACCAGTCAAAGCAACGCGAAGTCTGTTTCCTGGAGGCTCATTCATTTGACCATAAACAAGTGATACTTTATCGATTACATTTGAGTCTGTCATTTCATGGTAGAAATCGTTACCTTCACGAGTTCGCTCACCAACACCGGCAAATACAGAGAAACCTGAGTGCTCTGTCGCGATATTACGAATAAGTTCCATCATGTTTACTGTTTTACCAACACCAGCACCACCAAACAGACCAACTTTACCACCTTTAGCGAATGGGCAAACCAAATCGATAACTTTGATACCAGTTTCAAGTAATTCGTTTGCTGCTGACTGATCTTCATAAGACGGCGCTTCACGGTGAATTGACATACGCTCTTGCTCACCAATTGGACCTTTGTCATCAATTGGGTTACCTAAAACGTCCATAATTCTACCTAATGTTTCCTGACCAACAGGAACCTGAATCGCAGCACCGGTGTTACTAACACTCATACCGCGGCTCATTCCTTCAGAAGAACCCATAGCGATACAACGAACAACACCATCACCTAACTGCTGCTGAACTTCTAATACTAATTCACTGCCTTCAATATTAAGTGCGTCATATACTTTTGGTACACCAGTACGTGGAAATTCCACGTCAACTACTGCGCCGATAATCTCAACAATGCTGCCGTTGCTCATTGTTTCTTCCTCTATGTAAGTTTAATCTTTAATTTCGTTAACTAAAATCTCAAATGCACAGCGATTAAACAGCCGCCGCACCACTAATAATTTCTGAGATTTCCTGAGTAATCGCTGCCTGACGAGCTTTATTGTAGACCAACTGGAGGCCATCAATGATGTCACCGGCGTTATCTGTCGCTGCTTTCATCGCAACCATTCGTGAAGCTTGTTCACAGGCGATATTATCGACAACTCCTTGATAAACCTGAGATTCAATATAACGAACCAACAAAACATCTAGTAATTGCTTTGCGTCAGGCTCATAAATGTAATCCCAGTGGTGTTTAAGCTCATCTTCTTCTTGCTTTTCAACAGGAAGCATTTGTAATATTTTCGGCGCTTGAGTCATAGTATTAACAAACTCATTATGTACCAGGTATAAGCTATCAATTCTACCTTCATCATATGAGTCCAACATCACTTTGACCGTACCGATTAAATCAGCAACAGTTGGGCGATCCCCAAGGTTGGTTGTCTTAGCAACAACATTACCACCAAAGCGATTGAAAAATGCGGCAGCTTTGGAACCGATCAAACATAAATCGATTTCTACTTCTTTCTCCTGCCACTCTTGCATAGACTTCAGAGCATCTTTAAAAAGGTTAGTATTTAAACCACCACATAATCCACGATCACTCGAAACGATAATAAAGCCAACTCGCTTTACTTCTCTTTCAATAATGTAGGGGTGTTTATACTCAGAATGACCCATTGCTAAATGACCAATTACGCCACGAATTTTTTCCGCATAAGGTTTGGTTGCTTCCATTCGATCCTGCGCTTTACGCATTTTACTCGCAGCAACCATTTCCATTGCACTGGTGATTTTCTGAGTATTTTTAATACTTCCAATCTTGGTACGAATTTCTTTTCCGACCGCCATAGACTGTTCCAGTTATTTAAATTAAATATCTATTAGTTAACCTGACTTAAAAACTTGAAAAAGGGAGAAACAAACTCTCCCTTTAAGATTTTTTACCAAGTAGCTGTATCTTTAAATTTGTTGATTGCTGCTTCTAACTCAGCTTCGATGTCTTTATTATAATCACCGGCTTCATTAATCTTATCCATAAGTGCTTTTTCATTACTTCCCATATGGTCAAGTAACGCAGCTTCAAAATCTTCGATTTTGTTTAGTTCAACATCTTTTAAATGGCCTTTTTCAGCAGCAAACAATGAAACAGCCATAACTGCAACTGACATTGGCGCATACTGTTTCTGCTTCATTAATTCTGTTACTCGCTGACCATGCTCTAACTGTTCACGAGTCGCATCATCAAGATCAGATGCAAACTGAGCGAAGGCTGCAAGCTCACGATATTGAGCTAATGCCAGACGAACACCACCACCTAATTTTTTGATGATTTTAGTTTGCGCGGCACCACCAACACGAGATACAGATAAACCAGCATTTACTGCAGGACGAATACCCGCATTAAATAAATCAGTTTCAAGGAAAATCTGACCATCAGTAATTGAAATTACGTTAGTTGGTACGAAAGCTGATACGTCACCCGCTTGAGTTTCGATAATCGGTAAAGCTGTTAACGAGCCTGTTTTACCTTTAACTTTTCCGTCTGTAATTTTTTCTACATGATCAGCATTGATTCTTGCTGCACGCTCTAATAAACGCGAGTGCAAGTAGAATACATCACCAGGGTACGCTTCACGACCCGGTGGACGACGAAGTAACAATGATATTTGACGATATGCCCAAGCTTGCTTAGTCAAATCATCATAAACGATTAGTGCATCTTCACCGTTATCACGGAAGTATTCACCCATAGTACAACCAGCAAAAGGAGCGATAAACTGAAGTGCTGCCGAATCGGAAGCCGCAGCAGCTACAACGATGGTATTTTCCATCGCACCATGCTCTTCTAATTTACGTACAATGTTGGCTATGGTAGAAGCTTTTTGACCAATCGCAACATAAACACAACGGATACCCGTATCTTTCTGGTTGATGATTGCATCAATAGCTAATGCAGTCTTACCTGTTTGACGGTCACCAATGATTAATTCTCGCTGGCCACGTCCAACAGGGATCATCGCATCAACAGCTTTGTAACCAGTTTGCACTGGCTGGTCAACTGATTGACGAGAGATAACACCAGGTGCTACTTTTTCAACAGGTGCATAAGGTGCGTTTTCAATAGGACCTTTTCCGTCAATTGGACTACCTAAAGCATCAACAACACGACCAAGCATCGCTTCGCCTGTTGGAACTTCAAGAATACGACCTGTACACTTAGCTTTCTGACCTTCAACAATGTCAGAATAATCGCCAAGAACAACGGCACCAACCGAATCGCGTTCAAGGTTAAGTGCTAAACCGAATTTACCGCCAGGTAATTCGATCATTTCACCTTGCATTACTTCAGCAAGGCCATGAATTTTTAAGATACCGTCAGATACACTAACAATAGTACCTTCATTTCGTGCTTCAGAAACAACTTCAAAATCGTTAATTCGTTGTCTGATCAGCTCACTGATTTCTGATGGATTCAGTTGCATGCTCATGCTCTGCTTTCCTTTTACGTTTAAAGTCTTATACGTTCAAAGTATCTGACAGCTTAGTTAGCTTACCGCGAACTGAACCGTCAATGACTAAATCTTCTGCTTGAATAATCAAACCACCCAATAAGTTGGCATCAACTTCTACACCAACTTCCACTTGTCGACCCAATTTAGCCGCTAGTTTTTCTTTCAATTGAGTAATTTGCTGCTCATTTAACTCTGTCGCTGAAGTGATTTGCGCTTCGATGGTCTTTTCAAACTCACTGCGCAGAAAATTAAACAACACTTCAATTTCAGGTAAGGCCAAAAGACGCCCATTTTGTGCTAATAATTTAATGAAGTTGATCCCTTTAGGGTCAATTTTATCTTCACAAACTTTTAGCACAGCATCTTGCTGGTCTTTTTTAGTAAAATGAGGGCTTGTTAATAGCTGTTGCATCGCCTCGTCACTGACTACCTGAGCAGCAAAGCCTAACAACTCTGACCATTCAGCCAGTTGTTTTGCTTCTATTGCATACTCAAACGCAGCTTTTGCGTAAGGTCTTGCTAGAGTTGTTAATTCAGCCATGGGCCACCTTCATTTAGTTTTACGTTTTTCATACAGTCTTAAAGTTCAGCAACTAAGCTATCAAGAATATCTGCATGGGCAGATGCATCGATGCTACGCTGTAGAATTTTTTCTGCACCAGCTACCGCTAAAACAGAAACCTGTTTGCGAAGCTCTTCTCGTGCGCGATGAACTTCCTGCTCAATTTCAGCTTGCGCGCCGGCCTTAATTTTATCCGCTTCGCTACGAGCATCATCTTTTGCCGAATCGACAATTTCAGCATGACGTTTTTTAGCTTGATCTAATAATTCAGCGGCTTTGTCTTTCGCTTCACGCATTGTTTCAGCAGCGTTTTTCTGTGCCAACTCTAAATCTTGTTGACTTCGATCTGCTGCAGCCAAACCTTCGGCAATTTTTTCCTGACGTTCTGTGATAGCAGCGTCAAGGTGTGGCCAGATATATTTCATTGTGAACATCACAAACGCGATCATCGCAATTGTCTGTCCCCAAAAAGTCATATTAAAATCCACAGTAATCTCCTCTAATGTCGGTTAAGTGTAAGACTCGAGAGTGATTAACCTACTGAAACTGCTGCAAATTGCTCAACAAATGGATTTGCGAAAGTGAAGAATAACGCGATACCAACACCGATCATCGCTACCGCATCCAATAGACCAACAACGATAAACATTTTAACCTGAAGCATAGGCGCTAATTCAGGTTGACGGGCAGCACTTTCAAGGAATTTACCACCTAAAAGACCCATACCGATACCAACGCCTAGCGCTCCAAGACCGATAAGAATAGCTACTGCGATTGCGGTAAAGCCGATTACTGTTTCCATTTTGTTCTCCTAGTAAGGAATAGTTAAGTTTAAAGTTAAAAAATTGTTGTATTAATTCAATATGTAAAAAATATTACCAAAACCTAGTGATCTTCATGCGCTAAACTGAGGTATACCACGGTTAACATCATGAAAATAAGTGTAATAACGACCATCCAAAGTGAAGTGGTAACTGGTATAACCCCATCATCGCAATCAGAATATAAATAAGTTCGCCTGCATACATATTACCAAACAGTCGCAACGATAGAGAAATAGGTTTAGCTAATAGTGCAGCGCCTTCTAAAACCAGGTTAACTGGAATTGCTGCCCAATGGTTAAAGGGGTTTAACAATAATTCTTTAGAAAACCCTGTAATACCTTTGACTTTAATACTGTAATAAATAATAAGAACAAATACGGACAAGGACATCGCAAAAGTGACATTAACATCGGTACTTGGAACTACTTTTAAGAAAGGGATCCCAATGGCATGGGCTAAGCTAGGAATCCAATCAACAGGGATCAAATCCATCAGGTTCATCATATAAACCCACATAAAGATAGTCAGTCCAAGTGGCGCGATCATTTTATTTCTGCCGTGGAAGGTATCTTTTACATTAGTGCCAACAAAATCGATAACTAATTCGACAAAGGCCTGAAATTTTCCAGGAACGCCTGTCGTCGCTTTTTTAGCAGCTCTTCTAAATGCCCATAGAAAAATAACGCCAAGAAGTACAGAGAAAAATAAACTATCAACATTAAAGGCTTGCATGTTGCCTTTACATAAAGTTGGATTTTCTGCGGTATTAAATGCCCAACCTTCTTGAGTTGGACACACCTGTAGGTTCTGGAGATGGTGCTTAATATAACCAGTACTTGTTTGTTCGCTCATAAACTCATTAGTCCTAATAATTAATGGGTTTTTACTATAACCGGCGCTAGCCATTGACTAAGCAACGCCACTACATATCCAACTAAAACGTATATTTCAAAACCTTTCAAAAGTATAAAGCCAACAACCAACAACATTGCGGATACTATAATTTTGACGGTTTCACCAAAATAAAAAGCCCCGACAACCTGTTTGCTTGCCTGCGCACCAGATTTTGAAAATGCCTTATAAACGAAATAAGCGTTTGCAATAAACACTGCCATTCCGCCTGATAACAATGCTATTGCTATCTTAAATTCTTTCATCAAACCCAAACCTGCCATTAGTACAATCAACAAAGCTTGTACGATTAAGAGCTTCCGGGCTTGCTTATATCCGTTTCTGATTAAGGATTGACTCATACTTCATTGTTAACCTAATCAAATTCGAACAAATAGCTATTTTTGCCACTTGGATAAAGTGTAAAAAACAACCACATAAATGCGGCGCAAATTATAGAGATCAAACCCTTTATTAGCAAGTGATCACGCGACTAAATTAATTGTTAATTAATAATCATTTGCATATTTATTCAAACGAAATGGAATAATAACTTGATAGTAGAATAGCCTTTCATTGAGCCGGAAACATAACTCTATGTAAAATAAGGAATTGTTACAATTTTTTCACGCTAACTCAGTCAAAATATTATCGCTATGGCAATTTACAATATTCCTGATAAATATTGGACAATATTCATCAAAAGGCTGATAAAATCACAAAATTGTTTTTATCATAAAGCCATTTGCGCGCAGCATCATAATCAGTTAGTGGAAACAAGAGGTTAGTTTTTTGGTTATTATAATTTGTAACCAGACTTTATAACCTCTTTATCAACTACTCACCGCTAAATATCAAGCACTACATCAGACTTCAAGTTAGTCGTACAAGTCAAAATATAACCATCTTGCTGACTTTCTTTATCTAAGCCTGTTTCATTTTGGGTATCAGTATTTCCAGAGACTTTTTTCACTCTGCAGCAGCCACAGTTACCTGCTCGACACGCAGACTCAATGTCAACACCTTCAGTTTCTAATCTTTCAAGTAGGTTTTCATGCGCTTCTAGTTCCAGTTTTCTGCCACTTTTATTAAGTGTTAACTGGAATGGGCCCGGATTTGGATTTAGGTTTGGCTGCTCTTGAACTATTTTTTGTTGCCGCTTTTTCTTTTTTCCACCAGGGTCAAAAGACTCATCATGATAGTTGGTCATATCAAAATTAAGCTCTTTTAGACAGCTTTTTACTTGCTCCATAAACCCTTCTGGCCCACAGCAAAAAATAGTTCTTTGATTAAGATCTGGAACAATATCTACTAATAGATTTTTATTGATCCTTCCTCTTCGTCCCAACCAGTTTTCTGTTAAACCGGGCTTAGTACAAATAACTTCCTGTTTAAAAAGTGGATACAGGTGATCCATCAGACTTAATTCTCGACGAAAAATAATATCTTGAGTTGCGCGCGCCCAATTAAGAAACTGAATATCTTTATTCGCACCAGAATCCAGCCAAAAGCGGGCCATCGACATAACAGGTGTAACACCAGATCCAGCTGAAATTAATAAAACCTTATCTGATTGAATATCCAGACAATTAAAACGTCCAGCAGGCCCTCTTAGCTCTAAACGCGAACCTCGAGTTATATTTTTATGCAACCAGGGTGAAACAATACCTGACTCTTCAAGTTTTATGGTTAATTCTAATAAATGAGGCCTTGTTGGTGAAGAAGCGATAGTATAAGAACGATTATGCTTCTCATTATCAATTTCTAACTGTATTCCAATAAACTGCCCGGGTTTAAAATGGAATAACTGTTGTGGTTCCGCTTTAAACTGGAATGTTTTGACATCAGGGGTTTCTTCGATAACGTTAATGCAAATAACATTAATTTTTCGACTGCTCCAGGAGTCAAGTGACTGCAATTGCGCTAGTGTTTCAAAAGACATGATAATAGAACCTTACGGATATAATTATACAAACTAAACATGGCTGGCTATAAAGTAAATTAGCAGAAATACTAACCAGTATTGTTTATTGATGAATAGACTCGATAAATAAAATCAGTTAATTGTTTTTAAAACAATTAAAGCTGCTCAATTCCCATATGACGTAAAATTCCGTCAAGCTCATCTAAACTATTATATTGAATGGAGATTTTTCCTTTTCCTTTAGCACCGTGTTGAATTTTGGTGGTTGCTCCCATTTTATCACTAATATTTCGCTCTAACTGCTCAATATGAGGGTCACTTGATTGAGTCTTATTATTAGCAACAACAGGTGAGAGGTGTTTTCGAACCAATTTTTCAGTATCTCTGACGGTTAATTCTTTAGCAACAACTGTTCTTGCAATCAAAGTCTGTTCTTCTGCTGGCAGCGATAGTAGTGCTCTTGCATGCCCCATTTCCAGATCACCACGTTCGAGCATGACACGACAAGGTTCCGTTAAGCTTAATAAACGCAAAAGGTTTGTTACAGTGGTTCTACTTTTACCAACTGCGTCAGCCGTTTGCTGATGGGTCAGATTAAATTCCTGCTTGAGTCGCTGCATAGCAACCGCTTCTTCCATCGCATTTAGGTCTTCACGTTGAATATTCTCGATTAAAGCCATAGCAATTGCAGCTTCGTCTGGAATATCTTTAACCAGACAGGGGATTTCATCTAGCTGAGCTAGTTGAGATGCTCGCCAGCGTCTTTCACCTGCAATTATCTCATATTTGTCTTTACCAATAGCCCTAACAACGACCGGTTGAATAACACCTTGCGCTTTAATAGAACTGGCAAGCTCTTCAAGTGCATCATCAGTCATTATTTTTCGCGGTTGGTATTGACCCGACTGCAACATTTCAACGGGCAATTTTTGTAACTCACCTTTAGGAATAATACTTTCTGTTGTGGCCGTATCACCTTTTGTTTTTGGCTTAGTTAAAAAGGCGTCTAATGGCGAGCGACCAAGTTTTTTCTTCATAAAGACTCTCTAAGTTATCAATACACAATAAAGGTTATTTTTTTATTCACTATGCTAATCAGGCTACCGGATTAGCAAGTGACTCTTGTCGTCTTATCATTTCACCAGCCAGTGCCAGATAAGCTTTTGCTCCGCGAGATAAACGATCATATAGTAAAGCAGGTAATCCATAACTGGGTGCTTCTGCCAAACGGACGTTTCTCGGGATTGCTGTGCGATATACTTTATCACCAAAATGTTCATGCAGTTGACCTGAAACCTCTACTGACAAACGGTTTCTCGGATCATACATAGTTCGCAGAATTCCTTCTATTTCAAGTCCTGGATTAGCATGTTCTGCAATTTGCTGAACAGTTTTAATTAGAGAGCTTAACCCTTCAAGTGCATAATATTCACACTGCATTGGGATCATTACACTATCTGCGGCAACTAATGCATTAACCGTTAGAATACTGAGCGAAGGGGGACAATCAATAAAAATGTAGTCATATTGATTAGTTAGAGTACCCAAAGCTTGCTTAAGACGTGATTCTTTATTCTCTTCATTAAGTAAATGCACTTCAGCAGCAGCTAGATCAGCATTGGTTGGTAATAAATGAATTCCCGCCTGCTCAGCATCGATAATGCAGTCAGCAGCTGATTTTTCACCAAGTAAAACATCCAGTGTATGAAATTCCAGCTCGTCTTTATCTACACCACAACCACTACTCGCATTTCCTTGAGGATCCAGATCAATTAATAATACCTTGCGTTTAGTCGCCGCCAGTGATGCGGCAATATTAATACTGCTGGTGGTTTTTCCAACCCCGCCTTTCTGGTTAGTTACCGCTATGATTTTTCCCACAAGATACCTCTATTTATCAATACGTCTTTTCGGTCTGACCCCTAGAATTAGATAAAAATCTAACTAACTCCCTGTTTTTATAATTGTTTTCATTCAACAAGTAGCGCAATGTTAAGTTTGCTTGAGCGTAACAGGCAATCCATTATAGATTGATCGACGCTGGGATCAATCATTTCGTCTAACTAGCTCAATCAGGCATCGTTCAGCATTAACACCCGGAACAGTTAAATTATGTGATCTTAACTCTTTAACCCAATTCGGTAGCTGCGCAATATCCTCTGCTGAATAGATACCTTTCATAGCCATCCAACTTCCACTTTTTGCAAGCAAAGGTTGAGTCATTTCAACCATATCAGACAAACTGGCAAATGCCCTTGATACAATGCAGTCATAGTCAAAAATTGTATGTTGCTGAACACGGGAATGATGAGCAACGACATTGGTTAACCCAAGGTGATGAATCTGCTGACGAATAAACCGAATTTTTTTGCTATTACTGTCAAGCAAATGGAATTCTCTGTCTGGTAAAGCTATAGCTAAAGGCAATCCTGGAAAACCGGCGCCTGTACCAACATCCAGAGATTTTTGAAAGTGCCAAAAGGGAGCGATTGCCAGGCTATCTAACAAATGCAAACGACAAACTTCAACTTCGTCTGTGATTGCGGTTAAATTGAAAGCTCTAGTCCATTTCATCAACTGAGCTTGTAATTCAAGTAGCTGGTTTAGCTGCTCTTCGGATAAATTCAGGTTGAGCTGTAAAACCCCTTGCGAAAGAAGTTTTGAAATTTTGTCACTAGTCATTCAAGCTTGCCTGGATATTTTTGTAGAACGTTTTTTCAAGGTAATTAGCAATAAGGAAATTGCAGCGGGCGTCACTCCGGATATTCTGCTAGCCTGACCAATAGTTTGCGGTCTGGTAGATTCTAACTTTTGAATTATTTCCGTAGAAAGTCCGCTAATTATTGAATAATCAAAATTTTCGGGGATAGCTTTATTTTGTTGTTTTTTATTTCTCTCAATCTCATCTCTTTGACGGTTAATATAACCTTCATACTTAGCCTGGATTTCAACCTGTTCTTTTTCAGCAAATGATAGTTTTTCGCCGTTATCTGTCGTAGCTAACTCAGGTAATGCCTGTTGCAAAAGCCCATAATTAAGCTGAGGTCTTTTTAATAAATCCAACTGACTATATTCCCGAGAAAGCGGTTTTTCTAGATGTTGGTTGATACTTTCAGCAGATTCTGATGTGTGATGTACCCAACTTTTCTTCATTCGCTCAAGCTGAGACTGAATAACTTCTCTTTTTTTAGCTATTTGGCTCCATTGCTCTTCATTAAGCAGACCTAATTGATGAGCTTTTTCAGACAGTCTTAAATCAGCATTATCTTCTCTTAATATTAGTCGATATTCAGCCCGTGAAGTAAACATCCGGTAAGGTTCTTGTGTGCCGCGAGTGATTAAATCATCGATCATCACCCCAATGTAAGCCTCTTCTCTGGTTGGTGACCAGGCTTCTTTTCCCTGTATAAGCAAAGCTGCATTAAGTCCGGCTACTAATCCCTGGGCGGCAGCTTCTTCGTAGCCTGTAGTCCCATTTATTTGTCCTGCAAAAAATAGCCCGCTGATATATTTGGTTTCCAGTGATGATTTTAATTCTCGCGGATCAAAATAATCATATTCAATCGCATAACCAGGCCTGGTTATATGGGCATTTTCAAAACCTTTAATAGAACGGACAAAATCTAACTGAACATCAAAAGGCAAACTGGTAGATATTCCGTTAGGATATACTTCAAAAGTATTTAATCCCTCTGGTTCAATAAAAATCTGATGTGAATCACGATCTGCAAAACGGGTAACTTTATCTTCAATTGATGGACAATACCTTGGGCCTACACCTTCAATTACCCCACTAAACATAGGCGAACGATCCAGACCGCCATTAATAAGTTCATGCGTCCTTTGATTAGTGTGGGTAATATAACAAGGTATCTGGCGCGGATGCTGATCAGCTGAACCTGAAAAAGAAAATACTGGCACTGGCGTATCGCCGTGTTGTGGCTCTAAACCCTCAAAATTAATCGTTCGAGCATCGATTCTCGGTGGCGTTCCGGTTTTTAACCTTTCGACTCTAAATGGGAGTTCTCGTAATCTTTGCGACAATCCAATTGACGGAGGATCACCAGCGCGACCACCTGAATAATTAGATAAGCCGATATGAATTTTCCCGGCAAGGAAGGTTCCAGCAGTTAATACAACTGAACGGGCATTGAACTTTAAACCCATTTGAGTAACCACGCCAACAACTTTATCTTGATGCAAAACAAGATCGTCAACAGACTGTTGAAAAATCTTCAAGTTATCCTGTGACTCAAGCGTCTCACGCACAAAATTCTTATATAACGTTCGATCAGCCTGAGCTCTAGTAGCTCTGACTGCAGGACCTTTACTTGCGTTCAATCGACGAAAGTGAATTCCTGCGTGGTCAATCGCAGTTGCCATGATTCCTCCCATAGCATCTACTTCCTTAACCAGATGACCTTTACCGATTCCACCGATTGCAGGGTTACAGCTCATTTGCCCTAAAGTCTCAATGTTATGGGTAACCAGCAATGTTGACGCGCCCATTCTGGCTGAAGCCAATGCTGCTTCAGTACCAGCATGTCCACCACCAACAACAATTACATCAAAACTTTCATCAAATATCATCTAAATTCTCATGGCCTTTCAAGAGGAGAGGGATCTTACCTAAAACTGTCTAATAAATGAACAACATTTAGTATTTATTTTTGCAAGAAAAATACTCATACCGATTAAAAAATTATTAAATGGTTAGAGTTAAGTTAATGTGGGTACTTACTTACCAATACAAAAACTGGAAAATATTTTACCGAGTAAATCATCAGCAGTGAATTCTCCGGTTATTTCATTGAGGCAATCCTGCGTTAGTTTTAGCTCTTCAGCTAAAATTTCTCCAGCAGCCAGCTCTGTTAACTGTTGGTGACCGGTTGTTAAGTGAGCCTGCGCCCGAGTTAGTGCATCAATATGTCTTCTACGTGCCATAAAAACACCAGACTCTGAAGCTTTAAAGCCCACTACATTTTTTAAATGTTCTTTAAGCAAGTCTAATCCGACTAAATGACTGGCAGATAAAGTAATAATTGTTTCATTATCATTCTCAATCAACTGTGGCGACTCGCTAATTAGATCACATTTATTACGAATTAACGTTAATGGAGGCAATTGTTCCGATTCTTTCTGCCCAGAAGGTAAGAACTGTCTAATTTCCTGTTCAGCATGAGCAATATCATGCTGGCTTGCATCTACAATAAGTAATACACGGTCAGCCTGTTTAATTTCCTTTGTTGCTCGCTCAATACCGATTTGCTCAACTTTGTCTTTTGCTTTTCTTAGACCAGCAGTATCGACAATGTGTAAGGGCAGTCCATCAATATTAATTTGCTCAGTTAATACATCACGCGTAGTACCTTCAATATCAGTAACAATTGCGGACTCTTTACCGGAAAGCGCATTTAGCAGGCTAGATTTACCAGCATTAGGTTTACCAGCAATAACTATCTTCATTCCTTCTCTTAACAAGCTTCCCTGTTGAGCATTGTTAAGTAACTCAGACAAGTCGCTTCTAATCACACTCAGCTGGTTAACAACTTTATCATCGGCTAGAAAATCGATTTCTTCTTCAGGAAAATCAATTGCGGCTTCAACGTACATCCGTAAATACACCGTTTTTTCAACTAACACGTTTATTTTGTCGGAAAATTCACCGTTTAGCGAACGTAAAGCTGAAAGCGCGGCTTGCCGCGAACCACTTTCAATTAAATCTGAAATCGCCTCGGCCTGTGCTAAATCAAGTTTATCATTATGAAAAGCTCGCTCTGAAAACTCTCCAGGCCTGGCCAACCTGGCGCCACACTTCAGTATAGTTTCAATTAATAAATCCATGATTACCGGACCGCCATGTCCTTGAAACTCAATAACATCCTCTCCGGTAAAAGAGTGGGGGCCTTTAAAATAAATAGCGATGCCCTGATCAAGTTGTTGATTGGCAAGATCATAAAATGGAAGATAGTTTGCAACGCGAGGCTCAATCGATCGACCAAGGATTTTTTGCGCAATTGTCTGACACAGATTACCGGATACCCTGACTATCGAAACACCACCTTTACCCGGAGGTGTCGCTAAGGCAACAATTGTTGATTCGCCAGAACTGTTCATAACAACACCCGATAAGCAAACTGATAGATAGTGAATCTGTTATCAGATTCGAAATGGAGAGTTGTTGTTAGTCTACAACTCTCCTTATGATTAGTTAGCTCTTCGTTTTAGCTTCTTGTTCTTTGTTAAACTGGTTAGTAATATAAATTTGTTGTGCAATAGAAATCAAATTATTCATAAGCCAATAAAGAACCAAACCAGCAGGGAAAAACACGAAGAAAACAGTCATAAATACAGGCATCATCTGCAGCATTTTTTGTTGCATTGGATCCATTGTTGGTGAAGTAGGTTGCATTTTCTGCATTAAATACATACTGGCTCCCATCAATAATGGCAATACGTAGTAAGGATCTTTAACCGCTAAATCTTCTATCCACAAGAAAAACGGAGCATGTCGTAATTCAACACTTTCCATTAATACCCAATAAAGCGCGATGAAAACGGGCATTTGTATTAGTAAGGGAAAACATCCGCCTAAAGGATTCACTTTTTCCTTCTTATATAACTCCATCATTTTCATCGACATTTGCTGTTTATCGTCGCCATATCGCTCTTTCATTGCGGTCATTTTAGGTTGCAACAATCTCATTTTTGCAAATGAACGGTATTGAGCTCTGGCAAGTGGATAAAGCAAAGTTTTTAATACGATTGTCACAAAAATAATTGCTAAACCCCAGTTAATAACAAACCCCTGCAAGAATAACAATAAGAAGAAGATTGGCTGACCAATCCACCACAAAAATCCATAGTCGACTGTCAACTCTAGACCATCAGAGAGCTTTTCTAATGCAGATTGAATTTTTGGACCAATATAAAGTTTAGCTGCAAATACTTCTGTT
>CBDUHU010000013.1:0-16344 GCA_965366725.1 uncultured Kangiellaceae bacterium | reverse complement strand
GATGTTACTGACTGGCTAAAATGCGAGTATATGCAATCCCATATTGGTAAGCAGTATACAGGAGTGGTGAGCAGTGTTACCAACTTTGGTTTATTTGTACGTCTTGATGATGTTTATGTTGAAGGTTTAGTTCATGTGACTGAGCTGGGGAATGATTATTTCCACTTTGATAGTGCTAGTCAAAGAATGATTGGTGAAAGAACACGAGAGTCATTTAGCATTGGTGATAAGCTCGAAATTGAAGTTTCAGAAGTCAATATTGAACAAAGAAAAATTGATTTTTCTTTGTTGGGAAGTTTGTCTAATAGTCGCACCGGCAAAAAAATTAGTGAACGTGAAAAATTATATGCTCGTGCAAAAATGAAATCTCTACAAAAAGATAATAAAACTGGAGCTTCAGACTCTCGAAAAAAGAAAGCTAAAAAGAATAGTGCGAGCAGTAAAAAATCTAAGACTCGTGAAAAGTCAAAAAAGAAAAAGCCTGCATCTAATAAAAAACGTATAAGATAACTTTGTTGGAAAAGTATAATGAGTCAAAATGAGAAAATATTCGGAATTCATTCCGTAGAAAGTTTGCTACAAAAAACTCCGGAAAAAATTATCCAGTTATTTTTACAAAAAAGTCGACAGGATAAGAAACTTTATAATATTGAGTCACTAGCAAAAAATGCTGGAATAAAATTCCAACAAGTCGAAAAGCGAAAAATGGATGGTTGGATCAATGGTAATCATCAGGGAGTTATCGCTGAAGTTAAGGTTCAGGATGCGGTGATGAATGAAAATCAGCTGATAGAACTTGCTGAAAATAAACAGGATCTATTTTTACTTGTTCTGGATGGAGTAACAGACCCACATAATCTTGGGGCGTGTTTACGAACCGCTGATGCTGCAGGTGTAGATGCACTGGTGATCCCAAAAGATCGTTCCGTATCCTTAACTGCGGTAGCAAGAAAAGTTGCTTGCGGTGCAGGTGATCATGTTCCTGTTGTCAAGGTGACCAATCTGGCGAGATTTCTAACTCAGATAAAATCTCATAATGTATGGGTTGTTGGAACAGCCGGGGAAGCCACTAATAATATCTATCAAACCAACTATAATGGTGCTATTGCTTTAGTTATGGGGGCCGAAGGAAGCGGCATGCGACGCCTTACTCGAGAAAACTGTGATGAACTTATCAAAATACCCATGGCTGGTAGCGTTTCAAGTTTGAATGTTTCTGTGGCGACTGGTGTTTGCCTGTTTGAAATTCTTCGTCAGAAAAAAAAGATACAAAACTAATATTTTTAAAAAATGATTATCAGGGGGAATCAATTAATGAAGTTAAAGATTATTGGATATCTGATCATTGGCATTGCATTAAATGCTTGTGGTGAACAGGAAACTACAAAGACAGAGGTAGTGACACCGGTTAAGGATGCCAAAGTTGAGGATACAAAAAAACAATCTCATGAAAATCAAAATGAAGATTTTGCTGAGTTTAAACTGGAGTTTCTAGAAGAGCTCTGGTCCATTTATCCAAATTATGGGGTGTATGTCGGATATTACAAGTATGACGATCTACTGACTATTCCTGATGATGAAAATGAAATGCGAGAAATAATTTTTGAAGAAAAAACGCTTAAAACACTGAGTACTTTTGACGACAAGAAATTGAACTCGTCCAATGCTACTGACCTGGCATTAATAAGAAACCAGATTGAATCTGCAAAATGGTATCGGGACTTTTTTAGGTCAAGCGAATGGGACCCTTCAAGTTATAATGTTGCAGGAACATTTGGTTTAATTCTGAATACAGAATACAAACCACTTGATGAGAGATTACTTGCCATTCTTAAAAGAATTGAAAAGGTTCCTGCTTATTATCAGGCAGCGATTGAGAATATTCAAACGCCGACAAAGGAACATACAGAGCTTGCCATTCAACAGAATAAAGGTGCATTAGGAGTTTTTGAAAAGTCAATTCCAGAAGCATTAAAATCTTCTACTTTAAGCGAAGCAGATAAAGCTAGATTTAAACAGCCTCTGGAATCAGCCATTGCTGCGCTTAACCATTATATTGAGTGGTTAGGGGAAAAACGAAAAAATATCGAAGATGGCGGTGCACGGGATTTTAGAATTGGCGAAGCACTGTACGAGAAAAAGTTTAAATATGATATCGTTTCTGATTACTCAGCAAAAGAACTTTATCAGAAAGCACTTGCTGCTAAACAGAATCTCCATCAGGAAATGAGCCGGCTTACCAGTTTATTGTGGCCCAAATATTTCCCTGATAGCAAAATGCCTGAAGCCGAGCTTATTGCGATTAAACAGCTTATAGATCATCTTTCTGTTAAGCATATTAGTCGGGATAAGTTTGTAGATGAAGTTAAGCGCCAAATGCCAATTATTGAAAAGTATATTATCGATAATGATTTGCTGGAAATGGACCCAACTCGTCCGTTAGTGGTGCGGGAAACTCCTGAGTATCAGCGTGGATTTGCAGGCGCTTCTGTTGATGCTCCGGGGCCTTATGATGCAACCGCAAATACCTACTATAATGTTACACCACTGGATCACTATAATGAGCAGCAAGCTGAAAGTTACCTGCGCGAATATAATCATTGGATTTTACAGATACTGAATATACATGAAGCAATGCCAGGCCATTACACTCAACTGGTTCATGCTAATAAGTCACCAAGTATGATTAAGTCGATTCTTGGTAATGGTGCGATGATTGAAGGTTGGGCTGTTTACTCAGAAAAAATGATGCTTGAATCTGGTTATGGTAACAATGAGCCGGAAATGTGGTTGATGTATAGCAAGTGGAACTTGCGAGTCGTGGTTAATACGATTTTAGATTACAGCATTCAAGTACTAGGTATGAGTGAAAAAGAAGGGTTGGATTTATTAATGAATGAAGCCTTTCAGGAAAGAACAGAAGCTGAAGGCAAATGGCGGAGGGCAACTTTAAGTCAGGTTCAACTGACCAGCTACTTTAACGGTTTTTCTGAAATATATGCATTTAGAGAAGAGTTGAAAGTCAAGTTGGGTGACAAGTTTAAGCTAAAGGAATTTCATAATAAATTTCTAAGCTACGGCAGCGCACCGGTACCTGTTATCAGGCGTTTAATGCTGGCCGAGTTTGGTCTGTCTGAATAATAAATAGCAAATGTAAAATTGTAGTTTTAGAACTAAAATAAAAAGGCCAGGTTACCAACCTGGCTTTTTTATTTATTGGATGCGATAGCAACATCCAATCGTTCGAACCAGTCTAGAAACTCACCGACCATTTTGCCTCGAAAAAGAGCGCCGTGTTGCGGTGCCAGTATTTCGATATCTAACTTACGAACACGGTTTACCCACTCTTCTTTTGCTTTATTTGAAGGCATCCAACGACGATGAAAAAACTCCATTTTGGGAATGTGTGCTTCAAAATTTTCCACAAAGAAAGGAGAATCAGGCTCTTCCAGAGCTGCACCTATATCACCACTCATTAATATTTTGGCCTGTTTGTCGTAAACATTGAAATTGCCAGAGGAATGAAGGTAGTGGGCTGGGATAAACTGTAAGCTAATATTACCAAGTTGGAGTTCACTACCTTCATCAGGGATAGCTTCAAACTCAATATTGCTCATGCCAAAGTGTCGAATAAATGATTCCCAAATCCATGGGGAGTATAGTTTTGAGTCTTTGAGACATTGATCCCATAAACCTAAAGAAGAAATAATATCCGGATCCTGATGAGAAGCGAAAAGCGCCTTAATGTTATCCAATGTGGTATATCGTAAAACGGATGTCAGCATTTGAGAAAATAGCTCGATCCCTCCTGGATCAAGGATAATGCTCTGTTCGTTATTCATTACCATATATTGATTAGTATCAATTATTCTTTCGTCTTTATCTGGATCCCTGCCAAAACATAACCATTGATGGCTTCCTTTCTGAAAAAGTGAAATTGCTTTCATTGTGTTTCCTTTATCCTGAGTAATCGGTATTCAGTTTAATTTTTATTTTGTTAATGTTTCAAATGGGACAGGTGTCTTCGGGCTAGTTCCAAATGGGTATTAATTCTTTGACCTGCACTGGCAACTTTATCTGCCACCGAATTGAGAGAAGCTTGAAAATCCTCATGTGCTCTGGATGCTTCTACTCTTGATACAACAGATACAACTTGCGTTGCACGGAGTTCCATTTTGGTTTCATCAAGCCGGTCAATAAGCTCTCGTAAACTAATTTTGATTTTTCTTTCTAATCCGATACGAATGCTATCCACATCCTCATAAATTGGCTTTATCTCATCCTCTTTTCCTTTTAATACCTCGTAATTTACTTTGCTTAACCGGGATAAAAAGCCTTGAGCACGATACAAGTCTGAAGCAATCTTGGTTTGTGATATCGCAATAATATTGACACTCCTAGCGGCTTCGATGGTTAATTTTGATAAACCTTCTATAAATCGGGTAATTTCATTAAATCCGGCAGCAGTCGAGCCTGCTCTTACCGCTAAAGCCCGCGCGTTTTTCGAAGTAATGGATAGTTCTTCGGCTATTGATTGTGCTTTGAATAATTCTGAGGCTACGTGAGCAACAGAAATAAAGGTGTCTGCCGCGTCATTAGTTTGAGCCATTGAAATGCCTTAAATATTATTTCAGATGTAGTTAATAAATAGGCGACATTGGTTG
Source organism: uncultured Kangiellaceae bacterium (assembly GCA_965366725.1). Taxonomy (GTDB): domain Bacteria; phylum Pseudomonadota; class Gammaproteobacteria; order Enterobacterales; family Kangiellaceae; genus Aliikangiella. The sequence continues at coordinate 11,680 of CBDUHU010000013.1, read as the reverse complement.
ATATTTCCAGTAAATGGATAATTATTTTCGTCGAGTCTTCGGGATTTTTAATTGGATAGTGTGATTAGTTCGGACTAATTGAATATAGGGAGTTAAAATTTCTGATGAATTTTGTGCCGGTAATCGGGTCTAAGCCCTGCGAGCTCATTGGAAAGTCGATAATATGAAACGAAAACTAGTTAAGATATCCAGATTGATAGGGGTAATACTGATTAGCTTTAACGGCCTCAAAAACAGTATTGCAGAAACTGCCCAATGGCAACAGTTGTTAGTGGAAGCGGCAAGGGAAAGAACTGAACACTCGGTTGTTTATTCTGGAAAGTATATGAGAATTGACTACCCTGGTGGTGATGTACCCGACAATATTGGGGTTTGCACTGATGTAATCGTGCGAAGCTACCGCCAGCTTGGGGTTGATTTACAGGTATTAGTGCATAAAGATATGAGCAATAATTTTGCTCAATACCCTGAAATATGGGGGCTAAAAAAGCCAGATACTAATATAGATCATCGTCGCGTTCCTAATTTACAAGTCTTTTTTAAGCGGTTTGGTAAAGCTATAAAGGTCAGCCAGTCTGCTTCCAGCTATCAACCTGGCGATATTGTAAGCTGGATGCTTTCTGGAAATTTACCGCATATTGGACTTGTGAGTGATCGGAAGTCGGCTGATGGAAAAAGAAACCTGATTATTCATAATATTGGCTCCGGCCCCAGAGAAGAAGATTTTCTCTTTGCTGCTCAAATTACCGGACATTACCGATATGAACTCGCTACGGAGAGCGAATAATGAGAGCCGTTAGTAATTTTTATTCTGTCGATTGTATCTTTGAACCACAACACGGTGGTTGCCCTGATGAGGGAAAATATTAACCGATATCACTGCTTTGCCTTTCACTCGCACTTTTGCTGCCTGGAATATCTCTGTAGCACACAAATGCTGTGGGAGCTGTCGACATCTATAGGGTTAAAATCGTCGACTTTAGCCTGCTTATCCAGTAATATACGCGGTTTTTCAATGCGGGGATAAGTCCCGTATTTTAGGCCAAATGGTTAAGGTTTTGTTTATGCGTAGTCATTATTGTGGCGAATTACTCCAGGTTCCAGTGGGCGAATCAGTTACTATTGCCGGATGGGTTCATCGTCGTCGTGATCTGGGGGGATTAATATTTCTTCAGATTCGGGATCGAAGCGGTATTGTTCAGGTTGTTATCGAGCCGGATCAACCCGAGTTGTTCAGTCAGGCGGAAGATTTACGCAGTGAATTTGTTGTTTCTGTGAGTGGTACGTTGCGCCAACGTCCAGAAAGTATGATTAACAAAGATATGCAGACCGGAACGATTGAAGTTTTGGGTAGCGGGCTGGAAGTACTGAATAAAGCAGCACCACCTGCGATTCTAATCGATGGACATGAAGAGGTTTCTGAAGAGCTGCGATTGAAGTATCGATATCTGGATTTACGTCGTCCAGAGATGCAACAACGATTACTATTTCGCAATACTATTGTTAAGAAATTACGTGATTTTCTTGAAGCTGAAAACTTTGCTGATATTGAAACCCCTATTCTGACTAAAGCTACACCCGAAGGCGCAAGAGACTACCTGGTTCCCAGCCGAACCAATAAAGGCTCATTTTTTGCTTTGCCACAGTCACCACAGTTATTTAAACAATTACTGATGATGAGTGGTTTTGATCGCTATTATCAGGTGGTTAGATGTTTCCGTGATGAAGATCTGCGAGCCGATAGACAACCTGAATTTACTCAACTGGATATAGAAACTTCTTTTATGGACGAAGAAGGAATTATGGGAATGATGGAAAAGATGATCCGTGGATTGTTCTCAGAGTGTCTGGATACTGAGTTGGGAGATTTCCCACGCATGCCATATGCAGAGGCAATGCGCCGTTATGGTAGTGATAAGCCTGATCTTCGGGTTGCAATTGAACTGATGGATGTTGCTGATTTACTAAAAGAAGTTGATTTTAAAGTTTTTGCTGGTCCGGCAAATGATCCTAAAGGTCGGGTTGCAGTGATCTGTGTCCCGGGTGGAGCAGAACTAAGCCGTAAGCAGATTGATCAATATGGCGAGTATGCTGGTCGATATGGGGCAAAAGGCTTAGCATGGATAAAAGTCAAACAGACTGGCGCTGGTGTTGCTGGTGTTCAATCACCAATTGCAAAATTCCTTAATGACGACATTATCAATCAGATCACTAATCGCTGTGGTGCCAGTGATGGAGATATTCTGCTATTTGGAGCAGACTCCGATAAGGTTGTTACAGATGCATTAGGCGCATTACGTTTGAAAGTTGCGCAAGATCGGGGGCTGGTAGAAGATAGCTGGAAACCCCTCTGGGTTGTTGATTTCCCAATGTTTGAAGAAGTGGATGGCCATTTACATGCGCTACATCATCCATTTACTGCTCCTAAAGAAAATGATGCTGACAGTCTAAAGGCTGCACCGACAGCTACCCTGTCGAGAGCATATGATATGGTTTTGAATGGTTGTGAAGTCGGTGGTGGTTCCGTCCGTATCCATAACCAGGATATTCAGGCAGCTGTATTCGAAATTCTGGGAATTGAAAAGCAAGAAGCAGAAGAAAAGTTTGGATTTTTACTTGAAGCACTAAAATATGGGTGTCCACCCCACGGCGGCATCGCGTTTGGCCTGGATCGACTGGTTATGTTAATGGTTGGCGCCGATTCTATTCGAGATGTTATCGCGTTTCCAAAGACAACCACAGCAAGTTGTCCGCTTACTTCGGCTCCTTCAAAGGTATCGATTGCCCAATTAGAAGAACTTGCTATTTTGTCGACAGCAAAAGACAAGCAGGTTGAACAGGAATAAATGCTAATCGGTGGGGTGACAGAAACTGAGCATCGACTGACTTATACATAGAGAAATTGGTATTTGATAAAGAAGTAGAGAAAAAACTGGAGCATATCAATGGCAGGACACAGTAAATGGGCTAACATCAAGCATCGTAAAGCCGCCCAGGATGCAAAACGTGGGAAAATCTTTACCAAGTTAATTCGAGAACTTGTTGTTGCCGCTAAAAGCGGTGGACCGAACCCAGAAGATAACCCTAGTTTACGCGCTGTGATTGATAAGGCACTGGGTGCCAATATGAAGCGGGACACTGTTGATAAAGCTGTTGCTCGCGGCGCTGGTACTGCTGAAGGTGACGATTATGAAAACCTGATTTATGAAGGGTATGGTCCTGGTGGTGTTGCAATTTTGGTTGATTGTTTAACCGATAATAAGAACCGCACAGTGGCTGAAGTACGTTATACTTTCTCTAAGGCTGGTTGTGAGTTGGCGACTTCCGGATCGGTTGCTTATTTATTTGAGCGTCGAGGTCAAATCATATACTCATCAGAGGTAGACGAAGATACCCTGATGGAAGAAGCAATGGAGGCCGGGGCTGATGATATTATTAACCATGATGATGGTTCGTTTGAAGTGCTGACTGCGCCAGATGATTTTGTTGAAGTCAAAGAAGCACTACAGGAAAAAGGACTACAACCTGAGGAAGCGGATATTTCAATGTTACCTTCCACTCAAGCAGAACTTGATGTAAAAACTGCGGTAAAAGTACTGAATTTGATAGAACGACTGGATGATTTAGATGACACCCAGAATGTTTACAGTAATGCAGATATTCCACCTGAAGCTTACGAACAATTATAAATCATTAAAAAGGTGCGTTAAGCACCTTTTTAATTTGTCTTTGCAAAATATTACCATCGATTAATCAGCAAGAAATCCTTCACTGCTTTGGCAGTTAAAAAAGTGTGCATGGATTTATCTGTTTAGCTCTAATATAATGTTGGTAATTTCTTTCCCATAAGAAAAATATCCATGTCAATTATTCTAGGAATTGATCCTGGTTCGCGTATCACAGGGTTTGGCGTGATCCGTTCAAATGGCCGCAAGATCGAATATGTTGCAAGCGGTTGTATTCGGGTAAAAGAAGGGATCCTGTCTGATCGCCTTAATCAGATTTTTGATTGTATTTCAGAAGTTGTTCAGGAATATAAACCGGATGAAGCGGCCATTGAGCAGGTTTTTATGTCAAAGAATGCCGATTCTGCGCTAAAACTTGGTCAGGCGCGTGGTGCAGCAATGGTTGCGATGGCTCAACATGCACTGGTTGTTGCTGAATATTCTGCACGACAAATCAAACAGGCAGTTGTTGGCACTGGCGGAGCAGACAAGACCCAGGTGCAACATATGGTAACAAGTCTGTTAGGGTTAAGTGCAACTCCTCAAGCTGATGCTGCTGATGGGTTAGCGGTGGCTATTTGTCATGGTCATGCGCTTAAAAGTGCATTATTTCAGGCTGGCGCGAAGAAAGTTACCCGCGGTCGACTGCGATAGTCGTTTAGCCACACTTATTTTTTGTCAGCTACAAATATTATTAAGAGAATGAAGTATGATTGGAAGATTAAACGGAACCATACTAGAGAAACAACCACCTTTTATTTTGCTTGATGTTAATGGCGTTGGTTATGAGTGCCAGGCGCCAATGAATACAATCTATCATCTGCCTGAACTGGGTGAAGCCTGTATTTTGCATACCCACCTGTCAGTGAGTGAAAATGCCCATACATTATTTGCTTTTTATAGTTTAGAAGAACGAAAACTCTTTCGTGAATTGATCAAAGTGAACGGAGTAGGGCCTAAGCTTGCACTGGCTATTTTGTCAGCAATGAGTGCACTTGAATTTGTTCAGAATGTCCATCAGGGAGAACCTGCTTCGTTAGTAAAAATACCAGGAGTTGGTAAAAAAACCGCTGAACGACTGATTATTGAAATGAAAGATCGCCTTAAGGACTGGGATGTTCCTGCGATGGATTCAAACACTGAAGTTAATGCTTCGCAAAAAGAGTCTGTTAGTGGAAATATTCAGGAAGCAATTAGTGCATTGGTTGCCCTGGGCTACAAACCTCAGGATGCCAGTAAAGCGATCAGTCGGCTTGAAGATGATAATCTTCCGACATCCACGCTAATTCGTCTGGCACTTAAAAATATGATGTAAACCTACTTATTTGTTTAACTCCAAAAGCATTATCAAGCGTATTTTGAGCCATTTTTCTATCTGTAGTAAGCAGACACTTTCTTTTGCTAGAAGATAATAATTCAATAATTTCTTATCTGTCTTTCAGGGAAAAGTAGCCTGGCTTTTCTCGGAGGCAGTAGTGATCCTTATTATTGGGGATATCTTGGAATATTTGAGAAAACTGATTTTATTGTGCCACTAACCCCCAGTTTATTTTAGCCCGTTTATTAGAGGTTGGATTTGCCAGTTTGAGTGTAATATTAGCAACAACTTAAACTGGCGAAAAAGCTAGTCAAACTCCACCACGCTGCGAATGCTTTCTCCCGCATGCATCAGATCAAATGCTTTATTGATATCTTCTAGCGGCATTTTGTGAGTAATCAGATCATCAATATTGATCTTTCCCTGCATATACCAGTCGACTATTTTAGGAACATCTGTGCGTCCTTTGGCACCGCCGAAAGCAGTGCCTCGCCAGACTCGGCCGGTTACCAGCTGAAATGGTCGGGTTTTTATTTCCTGACCAGCACCGGCAACACCAATAATGGTGCTTTCTCCCCATCCTTTATGACAACATTCAAGCGCATCTCGCATTACATCGACATTGCCAATACACTCAAAAGAATGATCGGCTCCACCTTTAGTCAAATCAACCAGATAAGGAACCAGATCTCCTTCAACATCGTTTGGATTTACAAAATGGGTCATACCAAATTTTTCTGCGATAGCTTTTCTTGCAGGATTTGTATCAACGCCAACAATCATATTAGCGCCAACCATTCTTGCTCCCTGTAAAACATTCAGGCCGATTCCACCCAGCCCAAAGACGATAACATTGTCGCCCGGTTGAACTTTGGCTGTGTTGATAACCGCTCCAATTCCTGTTGTTACTCCACAACCGATATAACAAACTTTGTCAAAAGGAGCGTCGGGACGTATTTTTGCCAGGGCTATTTCAGGTACTACCGTAAAATTTGAAAATGTGGATGTCCCCATATAGTGATGAATTTTTTCACCACCAATTGAAAAGCGGGAACTTCCGTCAGGCATCATGCCGCGTCCTTGAGTTTCTCGAATTGCCTGACATAGATTAGTTTTGCCTGACAGACAGTAGTCACATTGGCGGCATTCAGGTGTATATAATGGAATGACATGATCACCAGGCTTCAAAGAGGTTACACCTTTACCAACTTCCCGGACAATTCCAGCACCTTCATGACCAAGTATCGCGGGGAATAAGCCTTCGGGATCGGCTCCTGACAAGGTAAATTCGTCGGTATGGCAGACGCCTGTCGCTTTTATTTCGACCAGACATTCTCCAGCCTGTGGCCCTTGTAGATCGACAGTTTCAATACTGAGTGGTTTACCTGCCTGAAAGGCAACAGCTGCTTTTGTACGCATAATATTCCTTGATATTCGGTGAGATTAACGACTTAAAATTCCTCCCGTTATTGTGCAGTTAGTGGTTTTTATTTGCAATAGCCGAAGCTAGCCGTTCAACAATGCTATTTCAAATCAGCCTTTGCCAATAAAAGTTTTCATTCTCACTCAAATTCTGGGTAAAATACTACTTACATAAACACATAAAAGGTTCGGGCTTACTCGATGATTGAGACTGATCGGATAATTAGCGCTACTACTCAGGGAACAGAGGAACAGATTGATAGAGCAATTCGCCCCAAGACATTACAGGACTACGTTGGACAGCCAAAAGTTCGAGAGCAGATGGATATTGCATTTCAGGCGGCGCGCAAACGTGGTGATGCACTTGATCATGTCTTAATATTTGGACCGCCAGGACTCGGTAAAACTACATTAGCGAATATTGTCGCTAATGAAATGGGAGTTAACATTCGTCATACATCGGGGCCTGTTTTGGAAAAAGCGGGCGACTTGGCTGCATTGCTAACTAACCTGGAAGAAAATGATGTTCTGTTTATTGATGAAATTCACCGGTTGAGTCCAATGGTCGAAGAAATCCTTTATCCAGCGATGGAAGATTATCAGTTGGATATAATGATAGGTGAAGGCCCTGCTGCCCGTTCAATCAAACTGGATCTGCCGCCATTTACATTAGTCGGGGCAACAACCAGAGCTGGATTATTAACTTCTCCTTTACGTGATCGTTTTGGCATTGTACAACGTTTGGAATTTTACAATATTGAAGATCTAACCCAGATAGTCCTGCGTTCCGCCAAGATTGTTGGCTTACCAATAGACAGCGAAGGGGCTGGGGAAATTGCGCGACGTTCAAGGGGGACTCCCCGTATTGCTAATAGGTTGCTGAGGCGAGTAAGAGATTACGCTGAAGTTAAATCAGATGGAAAAATAACCGCTTCGATTTCCGATATGGCTCTAAATTTGCTGGATGTCGACGATAAAGGTTTTGATAATATGGATCGGAAATTGATTCTGGCTATCATTGAGAAATTTGATGGTGGGCCGGTTGGGTTAGATTCTCTTGCTGCGGCGATTGGTGAAGAGCGGGATACAATTGATGATGTGTTGGAACCATTTTTAATTCAGCAAGGATTTATCCATCGTACACCGCGAGGTCGAGTAGCAACAAAGCTGGCGTATCAGCATTTTGGTTTGCCCGGCCGCAGCGGCGATTTATTCGACTGATGTGAATCTAAAATACTAAAGCAGCTGCAGACCTTACTCTGAGATTTTACTTATTATTGATTGTTAAATCTCTGGTGATGTCGATTTTTTTCCCGGTTTGATGATTTTAATTTCCTTTATTGTAAAGGGTTTTCCCCACTGTTGAATGGTCATCACATCTTTATATTCACCGGAAAATTGAATGATGGCACCGTCCTGATAATATTCTTTGGCAAGGTTAACTGGTAGTATTTTTTTTCCATCGGAAGTGACAATTCCATAAAAACCACCTTCCTGCTGATTAAACTGGATGGTCCCGTTAAAGGGAAGTTTTTTCTTATCCACTTGTTTCTCCGCTTGTTGGGTTGATTTAGGGTTGTCCTCCGCCTGGTTTGTTAGATCCTGCTGACCTGTTACTGATTGCTGACAACTTGCGATCAATAATAAACTGAAGGAAATGAGGATTTTTTTTAATATTTGCATTGTTTGCCTCTACATAATCGACTTTAACAAAAATCTTTGGTTTTCAGTGTACGCTGCGTTCAGGTTAACCTACTTTTAGTGTAAACAACATTTCTTAAATTTTTTACCACTTCCACAAGGGCAAGTATCGTTTCTTCCAATGCTCCTGGTGGCATTTTTAATCGGTATTGCAGAACTATTATCCGATTCAACCTGGACTGAGCTAGTTGCAATGTCTTTTCCTAGCATGCCGACAGCTGAAATCAGGCCGGGTAATGCTTTGAAACAACCTTCAAGATCGGGCAGTTGTTCAAATAGTTCTGCGTGCGTTTTTAAGGTCTCTTTTTCATTTACAAAGCGAGCCAGGATAAAGTTAAGAACTGAAAGGCTTCTGATCGCTTCCGGATTATTTTCCGGAAGCATTGTTTGCCAGGTTTTCGAAAGCCAGTTATAACCCTTTAAATAACCTTTAGCAAACTCAATCAGTGCCTTGTTGGGTTTCCCCCCTGGAGTGATCCCTAGTTTTGGCGGTAGCTCAAGTGTTCCACCGTGATCAAAAAGAGTAATACAGCGACTCCACCAGGCAATAAGGCTGCTGGAGAAACTTTTTGCCTGCTCCTCACTTTCAAATTGAGGGCTTTTATCCGGGGTCTTTATTAATTGTTTTATCCACTCCGATGGTTTTACCTGATCGGGGCTTGAGGCGATGGCTGAGATAAATCCCATGCACTGATACATACCATCAAAAGATTCTTTGATTACGTTATGCTGGAAAGCTTGTTCAAGTGGTTTTAAATCGAATGAAGACATCTACAACTCAGATAATTAGGTTTAAGGTAATTAATTATGCTTTGAATTGTACAGTATTCATTAACCATAAACCCGCATAAATTGTTCCACTGGTTGACGCTTCCATAAAGACCAGGTGGCCCAACGAAGTAAAATAAGTGCTGCTGCACCGGCAATTGCAGGCAAAGTAATTATATCCGCAAGAGAGTGGTTTATTTGCCAGCCACAATAAAGAATGCCTGTCCCTATATAGGCTAACATTGCTGCAATGAGTTTTATATTTATTCTAAACCAGTTCAAACAAAGCATTAATGGAACAAAAACAACCGCGATTACAGCAATGGTTAAGCCTAACTTTAGTAGTAGTTGGTGCTCAATAAAATCCTCAATAAACCATCCCATCGCTGAAAGTAGAGTGAGATAACTAATTGCTTGAATTGCTATATGTTTCTCTACTACTCTGAGCACTTTCTGTTTAAACAAAAGGTGTTTCTTATCTGAAAAAAGATGAGCAATCGCTTTCGATTGTCTGGCTTGAAGTTTCAATTCAATAAACACTCCCATCATCATTGAGCCAAACAAGAGTGCTGAAAAAGTGGTGACATCAAGCTTTCCATTATCGATGGCAAATAACACCGTTAAACAAAAGGTCGCAGTAAACACTGAGGAAAGACCATATCGGTTGGCTGGTTGAAACAGCGCTATGGAAAGATCTTTGGATTTAATTGGTAATTTAACCAATAAGAATAGCTCCGCAACTATGGCGTTAATTTTTTGCACAGTCGCACTTTTCAATTGTTGTTGCATATTACCTGAAGCCAGGCCTAGAGAGTTTTTATTGATTCTCTTATGATTGGTGGCATTCAGGTAAAGTGCGAGTGAAGTAAAGATAACTAATAACAGCAGGATCATCTCGTCATGGAAATGATAAATCTTTAGCTGAAACAAGATAAATGGGGTTGCTGGAAGTATAAATTTCATAAATAAATTATTCCCTATAACAAATTGCGCAGCCAACAGGGTCATACAGATTGGCGCTAATAATGATATATACCAATGCCAGCCTGCATGGTTTAATGCGATAAATTGTATAAGTGCATAAATAAATGCTGCGATTACCAGACTAAGGATCAGATTTGAGCGGTAGTAGGGGTGAATATGCCATAAATGACTCTGCTTGAGACGCAAAAAACCGGTTCCAAGATAGATACCAACAAAAATACTCAACATGGACATCAGCAAAAGAGCCTTATGAGCCAGTTCTTCTAACTGGCTCTCGGTGTTGGTACGGCTAATAAACACCAGACCAACAAACAAAATTGTTGCAATGGTATATACCGCGACGCTGATCCATTCTTGCCTCAGAAAGACATTTAAAGTACTAAACACTGGTTTCATTAGTGACCTCCAGATACCAGTCTTCTAACGATAAAGGGTGAGACTTTATCGACACACCTAATTGTTGCTCAATCGAAGAAACAGAAGGTCCTTCTGGACTGGCAAGAATGGCTTTGCTGCCGTTGTTGATTGATTGCCAGTTAATCAAGTGATCGAATTGTTGGGCTTCAGCAACTTTGCTTTCAAATAATAAACTCGCTGCATGTGCTTTTAGTTCTTCAAGTTCATAAAAGTGCGTTATTTTACCACTATTGAGTAGCGCAATATGGCTGGCAACCCGTTCCAGATCGGAAATGATATGAGTTGAAAACAACACGGTTGTACCCAGTTCACAGGTCAACTCAACCAGCTCAGATAAAAACTGGCGTCTCATATTGGGATCAAGGTGAGCGACAGGTTCGTCGAGAATGAGTAGTTGAGGGCGGATTGATAAAGCCTGTATCACTTGTAGTATTTGTTGTTGACCACCGGAAAGGTCTGCGATACGAGAGTTTTCATCGAGTTGCCAGCGCTGCGTCAGTGTTCTTGAATAGACCTTGTCCCAATGGCTAAAAAAACTACCAAAATAGTCAAGATACTGTTTTACCCGCATCCACTCAAACCCGATGCTATCCTGTGGAACAAAACCAATCTGTTCTTTTTGTTGTTGAGCCAGTTCACCTAAAGGATGCTGCCAGATATCTATTTTTCCCTCTTCTAATTCTCGCAACCCCATGATCGATTCAATTAAGGTTGTTTTTCCCGCACCATTGCGTCCAACCAGTCCAACAATCTGACCCGGTTGAACTTGCATATCAAGATCTGCAAGCACTTTTAGATTTTGATAAGATTTGCTCACGTGCTCTATTTTTATTACAGCATTACTCATCGTTACTTTCCTCCATATGGACTGATAATGACTGCTGCAACAACATCATTATGGTTTCGTCATTTAACTTTTGTTGGCGCGATACCTTAACCAGATTAGTTAATGCTGATTCGACTTCAGCACTGATATTCACCTTAGGTTGATTGTCGGCAACTAACATTCCAACTCCTCTTTTTCTAATCAGGATGCCTTCGAGTTCTAATTGGGCAAAAGCCTTTGAGATAGTCATCGGGTTTATCTGCAATGCTGTTGCCAGGTTGCGTACCGAAGGAAGTTGATCATTGGCGCTTAATAATTGCATACGGATAGCCTGTTTAATCTGATCGATCAACTGTCGATAGATAGGCACACCTGAGCTGGTATTGAGCGAAAATAAGCTGACTAATGAAGATGTCGTCACGTCATTTCCCAAGTTAATTAAATAATTTATTCGCTTCACAGCGCTGACATTTAAGAAAAGCAATCAGGCTGTTAAGTATTAGTGTATTAATATAATGA
>CBDUHU010000012.1:0-16465 GCA_965366725.1 uncultured Kangiellaceae bacterium | reverse complement strand
TTGTATAAATAAAGAAAGGAGCCAACAGCGAACAATATCCCGACAAATACATCTCGCATAGAATTACCATCAACAGTCGCATGATAATATGCGCTCATTGATTCCTGAAGCTCAATTCCCAGTATAAAACCGCCACACCATAGTATCACTGGAAACAATAGCGCAAGTATTGCTATTCCTTTCCTTTGGTTTAAATAGGAATGACTAATATGCTTAGTAAGTCGACTATTATCCACAAAGAGCAGAATCTATGAAAACTTACTAATCAGAGTTAACATGACTCCGCCAAATTCCTGTGCATTTGATATCTTGTGAGGATTTCACAATTTTCATTAACTTAGCCAACTTTTCAACATCAGCTGGCTTTGGAAAAAGCTCTTGAACCTCTTCATCTGTCATTCTGGTCACAGAAGATATTTGTGAAGCTAACTGACTATCCGTTGCTGCTGCGCTTTCACTCAGTGCTGTTGTAAGGTGACCGTCGAATTCATCCCAATTGATTGGCATTACTTTCTCCTATTATTTAAAAAGAATTTTTAATTTTTTTGAGTTTATCCAGATACTCTTCTGCTGAATCTATTTTTCCTTGAACATCTTGAGCTCTGCTTAGAAGACTACTGACAGCATCATCAGTTTTATCAATTAACTGATTCATTTTTGTCTGACTCATACCAGCCATATCCAGGAAACGGTTTCTATTTTCAGCAACTTCTGAAGCCGATAATAGAAAACTACTAATACTGTTATTAATGGCTTGTGCTTGCGAGTATTCCTGTTCAATACTCTCCTCTATTTTTTTCTCCAGATCATCTAATGGTTTAATCAACTCAAGCCTTTTCTTATTAATCATTTCCTGAATAGAAGTTCCAACTTTCACAATAAACTTTAAGCGTTCACTTTTGTTATTTTCAGAAACAATAGTATTCCAGGCAGACGAAATATTGGGATTTGAAAAAAAGTTAGTCGCAAATGTAGGCACCCACTCATCATCAATAAACTTATCAACGGCTTTTCGTTTTTCATCAAAAAAGCGATGAAGCAGAGTGATATTGGACGACTCAATTGCAGATATTCTCTTCCCCAACTCCACTGAGAGTTCAGGAGCCTCTGGTGGAATTGAAACACAGCTAACAGTCAGAAAAAGGGTTATTAACAGAGTTAGTTTTTTGGTTCCTTGATTAATCATTTTATTTTCCATTATCAATATTTATTCATTGTTAGTATTGGCAAACTGTCTGACTGCGGGATCACGTTTGTCGTGAAGCCTTAAACCAATCTCGCATAGATTTAGATATAACATTAATCCCTTTGCTTCCCCCGGCGATTAAGCCTGCGGTTAGTACAATGTCGACAGTATGATAAATAAGCAGTTGTCTCTCTCCCAGATCTTCGATTGGATTGAAACTATCAGAACTACCACTCAATGCGCTTAAGATCCGATAACCTGCGAGCCCTATAATTAGACCAAGAAATAAATTAAGTCGGGTGGTTGAAGTTCTAGTTTCCGCCCGATATTTGTTAAGTTGACTAACAAGCTCTAAATGTTCCTCATTGGTTTCCTTTTTCGCCTCAATTGACTTCAACAAGGTTAGCTTATTAAATTCTCTGGGGCCGGTTATCACTACATCAGCAAACCTTTCAACAACCAGTGTAAGAACCATAAATGAAGTTAATACCGCCATAACATCAGGTAAACTAAGTTGAGGGTTAAGTTTGACACTTCCACCCAATCCGGCAAATTGAGTTATTAGCATGACTGCAAAGAAAATTCCGAGTGTAAAAATTGATGTTTTTAATTGATTACTCATACATACCTCCTTGGCTTATTCTTCTTTTTCGTTAACTCTAACAGCTATCTGATTCGAATGGAAATAGCGTTAGAATTATTTTATAAGAAATTTATTTAATACATGTATTCGCGCTATCAGAGTGACAAATGGAAAACCTGACGTCAGACATATCTCATAGAGAGTTTTCGACAATAGTGTCTGAGTGATGATCTTTATTAATAGTAAACATCATTAAATCCACAAAATAACAAATTTAACTAACTATCTTTGTCATTCTCTGAAGTAGTCTCAACACTTTGGTTTGAAATATATTCTAATATGCGTTCTGATTTCAGTGGTTTAGAAAATAGAAAGCCCTGGATCAGATAGCAACCTCTCTGTTTAAGAAAGTCCAGTTGTTCCTGAGTTTCAACACCTTCGGCAATACAGTATTTATTTAAACTTTTAGCCATCATCAATATCGCATCAATAATCGCTTCATCATTACCATCGATACCAATATCCTTAACGAAACTCCGGTCTATTTTAATAATATTAATTGGAAATGATTTTAAATATTGCAGTGAAGAATAACCAGTACCAAAATCATCGAGTGCCAGTTCAATTCCTATAGAATTAAGATTATTCATTATTTCAATTGACTTTTTATGATCTTTCATCAGGCTACTTTCAGTAATTTCAAAACGTAAGCTTGATGCAGGCAGTTCACTTTTTGCCAATGCGCTGATAACGTCTTCAACCAATGACTCTTGTAATAGATGGCGCGCAGAGAGATTGACTGAAAGATAAGGAGTATTACCATCAGTCCACCATTTTTTCAGATCAGCAAGTCCTCTTTCCAGTAATGCTTCGGTCATAGATATAATTAATCCAATCTCTTCCGCCACAGGAATAAACTCAGTCGGTGAGATAATACTGTCATTCAATTTCCAGCGTAGCAATAGTTCAAACCCTGCAACAGTTCCTTGTTCAACATTGATAATTGGTTGATAGTAGTTTACAAACTCTGAATACTGACAAGCTCGCTTAATTTTATTTTCCAGTGAAAGCCTGTATCTTGCCAGCTCATTCATCGATTCGTCATAAAAATATAGATCATTACCACCGGATTCTTTTGCATGATACATCGCAACATCAGCATGTTTAAGCAAATCAGATGAATTTGCTGCATCATTGGGGTATAGAGCAATCCCAACACTTGGAGAAATTCTAATCTGATTTGATTTAACTTCAATTGGTAGATTTACTTCATCAATTATTTTCTGCGCGACATGACTAACATCATCAAGGTGATTATAAGATTCCAATAAGACTATAAATTCATCGCCACCAAACCTGGCAATCGTATCATCAACTCTCAACACACGTTCCAGGCGCCTTGCAACCTGATACAAAACCAGATCGCCAACATCATGCCCTAATGAATCATTGATCTGTTTAAACCGGTCTAAATCAATAAAAAACAATGCCATATGGCTACCAATTCTATCGATATGTTTAATCGCGTGTTGAATTCGTTCAGCGAGCAGATTTCGATTTGGGAGCCCGGTTAAGCCATCATAATTGGCTAACACCCTGAGCTTTTGTTCAGCTTTTTTCTGCTCACTGATATCAGTCAATATAACGACATAGCTATCAATACTATTGCTATTTTTCGGTTTAGTTTTTAGTTCGCTACAATTATCATTACCAGAATATGAAGTGTTAGCACTAATTTTAATCAATGAAGGGTATTTTCTTCCCTGTTTAGTAACAACTAACTCCTCACCACTCCAATGTTCATTTGCTTTTAAAGTGTCCAGAATATGCTGATAAAACCTGAGTTTATTCCTATCAATTCCAAGGGTTCTGATAAAAGTTGAGAATAAAGAACTTTCTTTTATTCCAAACGCTTCATAAAAAGACTTATTGGCGGCGATAGGTCTTTTTTTACTGTCCAATATAACCACCCAGTCACGTGTCTGCTTAAACGCTTCGCCGAATAATTTTGCTTTTTCTTCATTTGCGCGGGTGTTTGTGATGTTAGTATAAATGCCAGCTATTCTCTTAGGCGTTCCCTCACTATCTCTAAAAACGACTCTTCCCAGATCACGGTACCACTGCCAGTCCCCGGTTGCTGTTTTTAAGCGATAAGTACATTCAAAATTGACATTGAGGCGAGAAACAAAGTTGTTCCAAAGCTGATTAAAAGTCTCCTTTTCATCAGGATGAATTAATTCAAGATGCTGAGAAAAAGATAGTCGCTCAGGTAAATTTCTGTAACCAAGATTCTCATAAATTCTAGGTTCATAAAACTGCTTACTATCAGTCCACCAGTCCCACTCTCCACTTCCACTCCCCTTCAACGCCAGCTTTAACCTCTTTTCACTTTCAGCAATTCCACGGTGCGCTTTCAACAATACATATTGACGCACCCTTCTTCGATAAAGCCAATAGAGAAAGCTCACTATAATAATCAGGGCATATGTACTGTAGGCCAATGGAGAGGTAAACGGTGCATAATTTACCCGTATATCCACGTAAACTGGTGCACTTTCCTTACCTGTTTTAGGATTTATTGCAATAACAGAAAAAGTGTAATCACCGGGAATTAACTGTGGAAATATCACATAGTTCTCTCTGCTATTAGGAATTTCGATACTGTCTTTTCCATTTAATTTTACTCGATAATAAGTTTCGTTTTGCTTTTCAAAA
Organism: uncultured Kangiellaceae bacterium; assembly: GCA_965366725.1. Lineage (GTDB taxonomy): Bacteria > Pseudomonadota > Gammaproteobacteria > Enterobacterales > Kangiellaceae > Aliikangiella. Next base: position 11,981 of record CBDUHU010000012.1, on the reverse strand, counting down.
CTTAAAGTTGAGTAGTTGATTTTCAGACCAATATCATCATGCTGAAGTAGAATTCTATTACCACTAATATTGCTAGCTGTCGGGCCTAATTGTCTGGACAACAGGGAAACCCCGGTGATACTTATCGAGTAATTTTCACTGACTTCTTCAGATAATAGTTCTGGCTTGAAAATACTAACTCCCTTCATAGATCCATAAACCAGACGACCATCTACAAGTTTGGTATGGGCACCACCATTAAATTCATTAGCCGCTAACCCGTCATGGTGGTTAAACTGAGTCAAATGACCGGTTGCGGTATTCATGTGCAGAATGCCAGCATGCGAGCTTAACCAAAGATCACCTTTCTCATCCAGTTGAGCCCCATAAATTGAGTTTGTCGGTAAACCATTAGTCAGGTTATATCGATATTTTTCAGTAAAATTATCTGCATCCAGTCCGATTAAGCCGTGTCCGGACACAGTTAGCCATAATGTATTGTCTTTGTCGACGACCCAATTATCTGGAGTGACAAAAGTCTGAGGCTGGTTTGGCGTGATCTGGTATATTAAATTTAACTCTCCACTCGGTTCATTAAATAACCACAACTGGCCAGATACGCTTATCAGCATACTTTGTGGCTGTTTTCCGGTATAGAAACCTAGAAATGCATTGGTCAAACTTGGGTTAAGTGATTGTTTAATCCCCTCAATTTCTTTAACCTGGCCAGTCTGTGGGTCATAACGATAAAAACCATCATCATTGATAAACCAGAGCCTCCCACTATTGTCCTGCTGGTAGCCCCAGGTTAACTTATCCAGCGGAGCCTGGTTTTTCTGACCGGCAATAAAGTAAGGAATTGCTTTTTTCTGCTGAATATCAAATAAAGTCAACCCTGTTCCGGTAACCAGCCATAGCTGACTTTCAGAACGCTGAATAATTTGATAGATAGAACTAAATGCACCAATTGCTTTTTTATCCTGATTAATCATAAAAGCGTCTGTTTTGTTCGCTTTTAGATCCACCCTGTTCAGACCATTATCAGTACCAACCCAAAGTATATCCTTTTCAGTTGCCACAACACTCCATACAGTATCATTACTCAGGGCAGATTTTCCGCTTGCTTGATGGATATTACTAAAACGAGTAGTTTTTGGCACCCAGTAATACGCGCCTGATGCGCGTGACGCCAGCCAGAGATTTCCGTGCTTATCCAGTAACATATCCCTGATATTATTATCAGAAATCTGATATTGAGATTGACTGAACTGCCATATCCTTTCAAATTTTTCGCTTTCAGGTTGCAGGTTATATAACCCATCATCAGTAGCTATATAAAAACCTGACTCACCGGGAAGTATTTTCCAGATATTACGAAACGCTTCCCAAACTCTGGGCGCAGGCGGAGGTATATCCTTTGTTAAGAATTCATCGATATTATTCACCGAAACCGAATAAAGGCCTTCAACCGTTCCCACCCATAAAGTTGCCTGCTCATCAAGGAACAATGATTTGGCGTTAATCTGGTCAATTGATGGTTTTTTGATTGTTAAATAAGGTAATTTTCGCCATTTAAACTCATCAGTTTCAAGGACATATAATCCAGCAGAGGTCGCTATGTAAATGATATTATCGTCGATCAACAATCGACGTATTATATGATCCTCAGTCACCAGCTCTTTTAACGAAAAGACAGTTTTCATTTCTCCGCTTTGTTGATCATAACGCATTAAATCCCGAGTAACTGCTAACCAGAGATAGCCTTGTTTATCCTCTTCAATATCGATTACTTCGATTACTTCTTCCGGCTTATTTTCTAACTTGGTATCAAGGATCTTATGATATTCAAGGGTTATAGGGTTGAGTGAATATAATCCTGAGTACAAAGTACTAATCCAGATAAGCCCACTACTATCCTGATAAAGGTAACTAATAGTTGCGTCAGCAAAAATATTGTTAGGACCGTTGAGCTGTTTTACTTCATAGCCATCGTAGAAATTTAAACCACCGTCTGTAGCCAGCCATAAAAAGCCGTTACTATCAAGCAACAAACTGGTGACACTGCCTTGAGATAATCCTTCGATTGGAGAAAGACGCTGCAACCTTAAGTTGTCAATATCCGCTGTCACAGGCTGGTTAAACAACATGCTTAAGGCAAGAAATACGCCTGAAATATGTATATTTTTACCCAAACGGTATAAGTAGCATCTGATAAAAACAGAAATGGTCATATACTTCAGTATAACCATAAGATAAAAATTAGAAAGAAAATACAATTAAAAAGTCCTTCTCTTGTCTTGAATAATTTGCCGCCTTGCTATATTTTTTTTATATTTACTGTTGATCCATCATACACATTCTATAGATAATCTAAAATAATTCTATCAATAATCAGATAAACTAACCGTTAGGACGCTCATTTTTTCAGTTCTGGCGAGTAAATAAATACCTCTATATGGTGCCATTAACATCAAGTTAGCTTGATTTGAAAATACTGAGTTGATCAAAAAACAGGCCCCTAAACTAATTTAGGGGCCTGTTTACTTCCTTCTTCCTATAAAAAGTTCTTAATAAGATTTATTAGCAAGGGTTAGCTGTCAGATAGTCATTTGCGGCTTTTGCTTTAGTAATACCGTAACCAAAGAATACATCCTTACCAGCAGCACCGTTGTCTTCAGCAGTCACTTTCAGTGCATCACGAATTTGTGTGCCATCACAAGTTGGATGGTTAGACCAAACTAATGCTGCAACACCTGCAACTCCCGGAGTTGCCATTGAAGTCCCGCTCATAAACCCATAATCTCCTGCTTCAACACTCACAGTGGCATTACTTGACGCCACTAATGCTGCACCATCAGCCTGAGTCGCACCAACTGCCGGAATGCTTGTTGCATTAGTATCACCGAGAGTACCAAATAACATTCCAGGCTCATTATTATAAATAATAGCACCAGTTCCACCGCTGTTCTCACAGTTTAGAACCTTGTCATGGAAAGTAATATTTCCTCGTGAAATAACACAAATCTTACCACTTGCACCAGCATCAACACTTTCACCTAAACCAAAATCGTAGGTCGCCCCGGAAGTCGTGCCTGAGTTTTCCATCGCAGATGAATCAAAATCTGCTCCATCTACAACCAGTGATGCGATAGTTGCTCCACCTGCAGGAAAAGTTGAAAGCGTATTAACTCCACCGGCAGTTACTTCAACACAGAAACCATCTCTGGTTTTACCTTTGCTTCGACATGATGGATATTGTGAGAATGATGCAATGTTGTTGTCAGCATCGTTTGCGCCACTCATCATCACAGACTCATAACCGGCTGGAAAAGAGCGAGTAGTATTACCATCATTACCGGCCGCTGCCAGAACCAATCCACCATTTGCTTCAAATGATTTAAAGGCATTTTCTTCTGTTCGGTTAGCACGCCCACCGCCAAGACTCATTGTGATAATACTTGCACCCGCAGCAGAACATTCAGATTCTGCTTTTGCCAGACTGGAAGAATATCCCCATCCAGCTGCATTGAAAACTTTGACAATATGAAGAGGATTACCGGGTGCCATTCCAATTACTCCAAAGCCATTATTAGCCGCAGCGACAGTACCGGCAACATGTGTGCCATGAGGGCCACCGTCGCGGAACCAGTCACCGGTTCCTGAATCAAAAGAGCCAGTGATATTACTCCAGTCCAAGTCATTATTCTGACCACCGGTTTCTCCTACATCACCGGCAATTCCTGAATCAATAACACAAACTGTCTTGGCGTTTGCCAGATTTAAACTAACCTGATTAGCTTCAGATTGATAAATTGCATAAGGTGTTAGCTGAGTAACACTCGGATTACCAGTATCGTCATTAAACAAACTGCTAAAATGTCTCCTGGCATCAATTTCTACATATTCTACATTTGGATTGGCCAGTAACGCAGCCACTGCCTGTTTACTTCCAGTAAATGCGGTCGCCCCCATTGCATTGAGCGGAAGTACAACTTTACCACCAGCTGCGTGAACTGCTGAATGAATAACCGCTTGTGAGGCCACATTAGCAGGTTTCCCTTTGGCTAAAATCTGATCCTTGTATTTAACGATATATCGTCCTTCTTCCGCTCCAGCTGCACCAATTAACCCTAAGGCCATAATAGTTGCAGTAGATACCTGCGTTAATTTAGAAAGCATTGTTCAGTCCTCTTATTTGATTAGTTTATGATTATTATTACAACAAACCGATCATGTTTTATGACCAGCTTCTTTGTTCAATAAACAACCTGGTCAAAAAACAATCATTTATTTGTTGTAAACTGAAGATTGCACAAAACACCTCTCAATGATTAGTAATTAAGCGACATTTTTTACTAAGATTTCGACAAAATAAATTTTTATCTCAGCGTTATAAAAATATAAATCTCAATAAGATATAGATATCTCTAATAGAGAACTCAATCTTATAAAAGGCTTGTAAAAAGCTATTGCTTGCGCTCTTTATCTGATTCAGTATGATAGCTAGTGATTGATTTCAATAGATCTGCTTACTTAATGCATTATATATCTAATAAAATCGTTTTATGGTTATTACAAAACTCGGTTGAGCGCCGAACTAACTTAACTGGTCTATATAGCCGTTTTAGTATTACTCCCGAATCATTAGCCCAATCAGATGCGACCTTAAACTCACATCAATTTGCCGAATTAATGCGCGCATTATTTGAATTGCTTAACGATGAATCCGCTGGCTATTGTGATAAACCACTCCGCCTGGGTACTTTCAGAATGATGTGTCATGCAACAATCGGGTGTAATAATTTAAGGCAAGCTTTACTCAGGATGATGTCATATTTCAGTTTAATTTCTGATGAATTTGACTGGTTACTGGAAGAACGGGGTGAGGAAGCTAAGATTCAATTTAATCATCAAACAAAAGAAAAACCACTGAATGGTTATTTTGTCAGCTGTATGCTTAGTATTGTGTGGCGATGGGCTGCATGGATGGTGGACTACCCCCTGCTGGCCAATAGAGTTTATTTTACTTTTGACAACCACAAGCTGCATAAAGAACTTACTCAGATATTTAAATCCCCCGTATATTTTGCCTGGAACAATAATCAACTTATTATTCCTTCCCATTATCTTAGCTTTCCAGTCAGGCAAAACTCTCAATCTCTTGTCGCCTTCTTAAGGAATAGTCCTGAGTGTTTATTAAGTCACTACCAAACTGACAACAGCCTTTCTGCCCAGATAAAAGCCCATTTAGAAACGAGTGGATCTCTGGATAATATATCCCTCTCAATTGTTGCCAGCCAATTTAATTTAAGTAGCCAGTCACTTGCTCGCCGACTACGTGATGAAGGTCATCAATTTCAAGAACTAAAAGACAAAGTGCGAAAAGCTAAAGCAATTGAACTATTACTCCGAAGCGACTATTCGATTAGTGAGATATCCTCACAACTGGGTTTCTCAGAGGGCTCAGTGTTTTATCGGACATTTAAAAAGTGGACTGGTATGACACCTAAGCAATATCGACAACAATCATCCTCAAGAGACTAAGGTAAGCAAGCCTTCTTGCACCCTCTCGGTTTATACACAATAAGTGTTCACACCGTTAAGCTAACTGGCGACTTATCAACAAACTTTTATGTTATAGAGAGTCTAAATTGGCCTTCAGTAGAATGGATTGATTTATTCGGTCATAAAATTTGCCCTGTCTGGTCATATTATCTGACTCTAAAATTCTATAAATTGGAGTTAGTTAATTCTGGGAAATAAAACTATGACACAACAGGCTTATATTTTTGATGCTATCAGAACCCCCAGAGGAAGGGGAAAATCACACGGTTCGCTGCATAGAGTAAAACCCATTAGTCTTTTATCTGGACTTTTCACCAGCCTGGAAAAACGTCACTCATTTGAAACTTCAGCAGTCGATGATATCGTTATTGGTTGTGTAACACCAATAGGCGAGCAAGGTGCCAACATTGCTAAAACAGCCTCATTGGTTGCCAATTGGGACGATAATATAGCGGGTGTGACGCTTAATCGATTTTGTGCCTCAGGACTTGAAGCAATCAACCTGGCAGCAATGAAAATTCGCTCTGGATGGGAACAACTGGTTGTTGCTGGCGGTGTTGAATCTATGTCAAGAGTACCGATGGGTAGCGATGGTGGAGCCTGGGCTTTTGACCCGGAAACAAATATTTCCACAGGTTTTATGCCGCAGGGAATCGGTGCAGATTTAATTGCTACTATCGAGGGATTTCAACGTGAGGAAGTTGATTTATTTGCTCAGAAGTCCCATCAAAAAGCCTTCCAGGCAATTCAGAGGGGCGCTTTTAATCGCTCAATTATACCGGTTGTTGATACTAATGGATTTGAATTGCTTGCCACTGATGAAATGGTTCGCGCCGAATGTCATACCAGTTCTCTGTCTAAATTAACACCTTCTTTTGAAAAAGCAGGACACCTGGGGTTTGATTCGATCGCCAGAGAAAAATATCATTTTATTGAGAGGATCAATCACGTTCATACGGCAGCAAATTCTTCAGCTATTGTTGATGGAGCCTCAGTAGTTTTAGTTGGTAATCAAACAGTCGCCGAACAATACGGATTGAGACCCCGGGCAAAAATTATATCAACGGCATTGGTTGGTACAGACCCGACAATCATGCTGACAGGTCCAACTCCGGCAGCAATAAAGGCTTTAAAAATAGCAAACTTGAGCATAACGGATATTGACCTGTTTGAAGTTAACGAAGCTTTTGCCTCAGTTGTTTTAAAGTTTCAGAAAGATCTGAATATCCCCGATGAAAAGCTAAATGTTAATGGTGGCTCGATTGCCATGGGTCACCCTCTTGGCGCAACGGGTGCGATGCTAGTAAGTACTTTACTTGATGAACTTGAAGCCAGAGACCTGAAACTTGGTCTGGTAACTCTGTGTGTCGGTGGAGGAATGGGGATCGCAACTATCATTGAAAGAGTCACTGATTTTTCACCACGAGCATAAACACAATAATTATAAAATTTTTCTATTGATGGGGAAACGCTGATGAGTATGATTCACTACCAGAAGGATCAAGATAAAATCGTACATCTGATAATTGATGTACCTGAATTATCGGCAAATCAAATAGATGACTCTATCGGTCAATCTTTGGTACGAGCAATAGAACGACTTACCGCTGATGATTTCGACGGAGTTATTATCTGCTCGGCAAAGGAAACTTTTGTCGGGCGCAGTGATCTTAATTCATTAATTTATTATGACAAAACAAATGCGCGCTCGCTATTTGATACCATGAATCACACTCAGCAGGCATTGCGTCAGCTTGAAACATTAAAAAAACCTGTTGTCTGTTGTATAAAGGGCAATGCTTTAGGGCCCGGTCTGGAATTCGCTCTAGCAGCTCATTACCGAATCTGCGTTCAATCGGAGCAGATCTCACTTGGCTTACCAGAAGTAGAATTGGGACTAATGCCGGGTGCCGGTGGAGTAAGCAGGATGGTAAGAATGTTTGGGTTAAAAGCTTCTATGCCCTACTTACTAGAAGGCACAATAATCAACCCCCAAAAAGCACTGGATATGGGATTAGTTGATGAACTAGTTGACCATCAGGACATGCTCTATAATCAGGCAAAAAAGTGGATTCAAGCCAACCCTTCTCCAATAAAATGCTGGGATAAAGCAAACTATGTGATGCCCGGTGGCTCACCTGATGATCAAGAGGTTGCTCAAACTATTGCAATTACACCAGCAATTTTGAGCAAAAAAACGGCAGGCTGTCTACCCGCACCGGGAAAAATTTTTTCCGCAATGGTTGAAGGTGCCCAGGTTGACTTTGATACAGCCTGTCAGATTGAAACAAGTTATTTCGTAGAACAGGTTTGTTCACCAATTACTAAAAACCTGATCAATACCTTCTGGTTTGGTAATAATAAAATTCAACAGGATGAAATGATACCCAAAGAATATCAATCCAGGCCGATCAACCAGGTTGGTATTATTGGCGCTGGAATGATGGGTTCAGGTATTGCTTATACCTGTGCCAAAAAAGGCATTAACGTAATACTCAAGGATACCCATCAGAAGATAGCAGACAAAGGCAAGCTGTACTCAGCAAGACAACTTAGTAAAGTGGCGGACAAGGAAGCTATACTCTCATTGATCACACCAACTGATCAAACTACGGAACTGGCCAATTGTGATCTCATTATCGAAGCTGTTTATGAAAACAGACTACTAAAAGAGAGCATAATTCATGATATTGAACCACTACTAAAGAAGGACGCTATTTTTGCCACCAACACATCAACATTACCAGTAACTGGTTTAGCCGAAAACGCTAGCAGGCCAGAGAGCTTTATCGGACTTCATTTTTTCTCACCGGTAGAAAAAATGAAATTAGTTGAAATTATAAAAGGAAAGAAAACGAGTAAAGAAAGCCTTTATAGAAGCATACAATTTGTCCGGAGAATTGGAAAAATACCAATACTGGTTAATGATAGTCGCGGCTTTTTTACTTCGCGGGTATTTGCCACTTTTATTAACGAAGGCATTGCCATGCTTGGCGCTGGAGTATCGGCGGCATCTATCGAAAATGCGGCAGCGCTAGCAGGCTTTCCGGTTGGCCCGCTAGCAGTAACAGATGAAGTCAGCTTAACATTAATTGAAAAAATAAGACGACAAACAGTAACCGACAGTCTTCAAAATGGGGAAAAGATTATCAGTCATCCGGCTGATTCGGTGATTGATCGGATGATTGAAATTGAACGTCCGGGCAAACTGGAAAAAGCAGGCTTTTATGAATATCCATTCACCGGAAAAAAACACCTGTGGTCAGGTCTATCAAAGTTATTTTATCAGCAGGAAAAGCAGCTTTCCGTCGAGACTATTAAACAACGTCTTTTATATATTATGGCAATTGAGTCAGTACGATGTCTGGAAGAAAAAGTTGTCACACGGACGATCGAAGTAAATATAGGATCTATTTACGGCATTGGTTTTCCAACATGGACTGGCGGAACACTTGAATTTATTAATTACGTCGGTTTGAAAAAATTTGTTCAAAATGCCAAAAAACTGGCATCGCGCTTTGGTGAAAGATTTGAACCACCAGCGATTCTTGTTAAAAAATCACAACAAAATGAAAGGTTCTAACAATGAAATCAATCAATGCCTCAATTCCCAGAAAATTATTTAATAGTGAACACCAACTTTTCAGAGACATGGTACACCGTTTTTTAATGGCTGAAGCAGTTCCCTACCATTCAGAGTGGGAAAAACAAGGATATATTGATAAAGAACTATGGCTTAAAGCAGGCCAACAAGGACTTTTATCACCTGGCGCACCGGAAGAGTTTGGCGGAGTTGGAGCCGATTTTCGTTATAACGCTATTGTCAACGAAGAGTTTGCCAAGCTATGTTTGTCAGGTATCGGTTGGGGGCTTCATTCGGATATTGTAGTTCCTTATATCTTAAATTACGCTAATCAGGCACAAAAAGAAAAATATATTCCAGGGACTATTTCCGGCGAAATTATAACCGCTATCGCAATGACAGAACCTGCGACAGGCTCTGATCTTCAAGGCATTAAAACAACAGCAATACTGAACAAGGATCACTATATCATTAATGGTGCCAAAACATTCATTACTAACGGTCAAATGGCAGATCTGGTAATCGTAGTTGCCCGCACCAACCCCGATGCAGGTTCAAAGGGCATCAGTCTGTTTTTAGTTGAATCTAATAGTAAAGGCTTCACACGAGGTAGCAACCTGGAAAAAATAGGCATGAAAGCACAAGACACATCGGAGTTATTTTTTGATGACTTAAAAGTGCCCAAAGAAAACTTACTCGGAGAAGAGGGTCAGGGCTTTACCTATCTAATGAATGAACTACCGCAGGAACGCCTCTCTGTTGCTATCAATGCAATTGCAAATACTGAATCGATACTCCAGCAAACTATTGATTATGTGTCACAAAGAAAAGCCTTTGGTCGTTCTATTTCAGACTTCCAGAACACACAATTTAAGCTTGCTGAAGCTGATACCGAAGTTACTTCTGCCAGAGTTTTTATCGACCGTTGTCTAGAGCTTCACCTGGATAAAAACTTAGATGTTGCAACTGCTGCAAAAGCAAAATTACTGGCAACTGAAGTCCAATGCAGAGTACTTGATGAATGTCTTCAATTGCATGGTGGGTATGGATATATGTGGGAATACCCGGTTGCCAGGGCTTATGCAGACGCTAGAGTACAAAAAATATATGCTGGAACCAGTGAAGTAATGAAACTTATTATATCCCGCGCGTTATTGGCACAATAACCAATTACTTTTATTGTTCCAATGACAAACCGGTCAAAATATGAAGACTCAATAGGATAAACAATGAGTGGCCCACTAAAACATTTAAAAATTTTGGACTTTACAACCTTATTACCGGGTCCTTATGCAACCATGCTATTAGCCGATATGGGAGCAGAAGTAGTCAGAGTAGAATCACCAGATAGAGCCGACATGCTCAAATTAATACCGCCTATGCATGATCATTATTCTTATGCACATCACTCGATTAATCGCAATAAGCGATCAATAGCTCTCGATTTGAAGTCGCCACACTCTCGGTCGATCGTCTTAAAATTACTTGAAGAATACGATATTTTAATTGAACAATTCAGACCCGGTGTAATGAAGTCTTTTGGTTTAGATTACGCTCAATTAAAACAAAGTTTTCCTAACCTGATTTATTGTTCAATTAGTGGATATGGGCAAAATGGTGAATACAAAAACAAGGCAGGACACGATATCAATTATCTCGCTTTAAGCGGTTTGGCAAGTTATACCGGTCGTAAAGCTCAAGGACCCGCCCCTTGCGGTATCCCACTCGCTGATATTGCCGGAGGCTCACACCATGCAGTCATGGGAATATTAGCAGCAGAAATATCACGCCAACAAACCTCCCTGGGACAATATCTTGACATCAGTATTTGTGATGCGGCGTTTAGTCTTAACTCGCTTTATGCCGCTGGTGCGCTTGCCACAGGATGTGATCCTGGTTATGAAGATCAACTACTTAATGGTGGTCATTATTATGACTACTATCGAACCAGTGATAACCGTTATATTTCGGTAGGTGCTCTAGAGCCAAAATTTGCTGCTACATTTTTACAGGTTATCGGGTGCGAACACTGGATAGATAAGGTCAATTTATTCACAGCCCCATCAGCCCGATTAAAAGAAGAAATTTCACAAAAATTTCTTAAACATAGCTATCATTATTGGAAAGAAGTGTTTGTTTCTCTCGATGCGTGTGTTGAACCCGTACTGAGTATTACAGAGGCTGCAGAACATCCAGTAATAAAGAACCGACAGATGCTGATTGAAGTCCCGACAAATAGGCAACAGAAAATACTGCAAATAGCACCAGTGATTAAGTTCTCCGAAAACCGCTCAGATAATTATTCCGGCCGTGCACTTGGAGAAGACTCTATTTCTGTTTTATCTGAAATCGGCTTTAGCAAAAATTCCATTAATCGTTTTGTTCGTAACAAGACAATTAGTACCCATTTAAAAAATTAACATCTAAGCAGAATTATGAATCAAAGTTATCTTGAAGAAACCCACTTTATCAATTTTAATCACCCAACGATACGAAACTTAGCGGCGCAGGTCTCTGGTAAATCAAATCGGGAAAAAGCAATAAGTTGCTACTATCTGGTACGGGATACAATCCGTTATAATCCATATACTGTGCAGTCGGGCATTGAAAGTTTTAAGGCCAGTTTTGCAACCGAAAATAAACAAGCTTACTGCATCCCCAAGGCCACTTTGATGGTCGCTTTATGCCGTTATCACAAAATTCCTGCGAGGCTGGGTCTGGCCGATGTCCGAAACCACCTTTCCAGTAAGAAGTTTATCGAGTTAATTGGCACTGATTATTTCGCAATGCATGGCTACGCAGAAATATTTTTAGCTGGAAAGTGGCTTAAAACAACTCCGATATTCAATCGCGA
>CBDUHU010000011.1:0-16717 GCA_965366725.1 uncultured Kangiellaceae bacterium | reverse complement strand
CATCAGAATTGAGCTCCAGCTTCAGCAATGCAGTTTGATTAACGGTAACTCTTAATTTACCGACAGGCGTCGTAATTACAAAACTATTATCCATAGCCACTTCTATTAACTTTTGGGGTTAATGATATTATCAATTGAATTAGTTAATTGCTACTGACAACTGGATTGGCTCGGGAAAAACAAAAAAGCCCCCAAATGATGGAGGCTTTCTATTATATGGTGGGTCGTGGGCGATTCGAACGCCCGACCAATTGATTAAAAGTCAACTGCTCTACCGGCTGAGCTAACGACCCGGTACGGACTGCATTATGCAGGTTTTACGATAAAAAATAAAGCATGTTACATTTATAAAAAAACCCCCAAATTATGGGGGCTTTCTATATATGGTGGGTCGTGGGCGATTCGAACGCCCGACCAATTGATTAAAAGTCAACTGCTCTACCGGCTGAGCTAACGACCCGATGCGGTGCGCATTATGAGGGTTTTAAAAAAAAACACAAGTATTTTTTAAAGCAAATTTATTAAAATCATACTTTTTTTCATATCAGGTTAAATCTTAGTCGAAAAATCGATCATTTAGTACCTGATCTAGCAATTTTTCAGCGGAAAATTACTCAATTATCGACATCATTATGAGTTCCTATTCAAAACCATCACTCTTAATGTTGTTAGCAATACAAGGAGCGCAATTTCTTGACTCCGTTAATTACAATTTCCGCTGCTAAATCAACCTCTTCCTCAGTAGTAAACCGTCCAAATGAAAACCTTAGAGACGCATGAGCATCCTGATCACTCAAGCCTAGTTGCTTCAATACAAAAGAAGGCTCTACACTGGCCGAAGTACAAGCCGAACCAGAAGAAACAGCAATATCTTTAAAAGCCATTAACAGTGCTTCACTATCAACTCCACCAAAACGGATATTAATAATACCTGGCACACTTTTTTCTATATCACCATTAATACCGACTTGTCCTAAACACTTCACCTTATCCCAGAATTTAAACTTCAAATCGCTTAGTCTTACCTGCTCTTCAGGTAATTTTTCGCGAGCCAGTTCAAACGCAACCCCTATTCCTGCTATCTGGTGAGTTGGCAGTGTACCGGAACGCAGCCCTCTTTCGTGTCCGCCACCATGTATCTGCGCTTCGATATTCGGCTGTTGGTTACGTTTTGCAAACAAAACACCTATCCCCTTAGGTCCATACAACTTATGGCCAGAAAAAGACATAAAATCTACTGGTAACTGACTGATATCAATTGGTATTTTACCAGCACTCTGAGCCGCATCGACATGAAAAGGAATATGGTGCTGATGAGCAATTTCACCAATTTTCTGGATATCCTGAATAGTTCCCAATTCATTATTGACATGCATTATCGAAATCAGGATTGTATCAGGCCTGATTGCCTGCTCAACATCGTCAGGCGATATTATTCCCTTCGGGCTCGGTGAGAGATAGGTTACCTGAAATCCATTCTGCTCTAATTTTTGACAGGTATCTAACACCGCCTTGTGCTCTATTGCGCTGGTGATAATATGCCCCGATTGTTGCCATTCAGCAATTCCCTTGATTGCCAGGTTATCTGCCTCAGTTGCACCAGAGGTCCAGATAATTTCTCGAGGATCAGCACCGATTAATTCAGCAACCTGATTACGCGCAATATCAACAACTTCTTCCGCTTGCCAACCAAATCGGTGTGAGCGAGATGCAGGATTTCCGAAAACACCGTCCAGGGTTAAACATTGCGCTATTTTTTCTGCTACCGCAGGATCTGCCGGCGTTGTTGCGGCATAATCAAGATAGATTACTTTTTTCATTAATGATATCTAATTAAATCTTAGTTAGAGAAGTAATCATCAGGCCTGACTGTTACACGAGTCCGCCTGATGGTTAATAGTCTGTTGGTATGATTGATTATATCAGGGAGTCCAGTTATTTGCTGCCCGTTGTGGCTAAATTTTCAGCTTGATTTTCCTCTTCCTCACCGAGAAAATCAGCCGCGTTGATCCCTGGAATGTTCAATTGTTGTACATCAAGCCCCTGCTGTTGCAAAGCAGTTATGATTGACTGAAGCTGCTCTTCTAACATTCTTGAATGACTAAGCATATTACTGATAACCTGTGCCACCGGATCATATGTGCTTCCAGTTGCCCCATAGGCCTCGAAACCGATCAGCTGCTCAATTCGGGCACGGTGTTTACTTTGTTTGTGACAATCAGATTCGACAATATGCCCCGGAATACCAATCACAGTAGCTCCTTCAGGTGCATCTTTGACAACCACCGCATTTGATCCAACACGCACGCCTTTTTTCAAAGTTATAGGGCCAAGAACCTTTGCCCCTGCGCCAATTACCACATCGTCTTCAAGAGTTGGATGTCTTTTACCAGCATTCCAGGTTGTTCCACCAAGGGTTACTCCATGATAAAGCGTACAATCATTACCAATAATTGCGGTCTCGCCAATCACAACTCCCATTGCATGATCAATAAAAAAACGACGGCCAATCTTGGCTCCGGGGTGGATTTCAACCCCAGTCCACCAACGTGCAAAAGTTGACAGGCTTCTCGCTACGAACTTCCAGTTGAGTCGCCATAAACGACTAGTTAACCGGTAGATCCAGATTGCATGCAAACCTGGATAATTAGTTAATACTTCAATACTACTTCGTGCAGCAGGATCCCTTTCAAATACACTTGCAATATCTTCTTTAATACCTTCAAACGCCATTACTGTTATTCCTTTAATTTTGCTCGCTCTAGTTTATCACAACACTTGTCAACTGAACTGAGAAAGCCTCTCAACAAATTCAGCTCACTGATCGTAACTTCAGCCTTATTAAACAGACGATTGACCCGACTTGTTAATTGTTTCCTGAACTCCGGAACTAGATATCCGGTTTTCTGCATCGATTGCTCAAGATGTGTTAATAATCCTGATAACTGTTGTCTGTTAATGACCGAGTCATTTTTACTGGCTTCCACCGTTGGTAACAGTGACGACTCTGACAGCGCAAGGCGCATTTCATAACAAATGATCTGTACCGCAGATGCCAGATTCAGGGATGAATAGTCAGGGTTGGTTGGAATATACACATGATAATGGCAACGATGCAATTCTTCATTGGTCAGACCTGAATTCTCTGTTCCAAACAAAATAGAAACAGGCACTCTGGAACGGTCTTTATTAACCATTTCAGCTAGTTCTCTCGGGGTTATTAATTTACTCGGAAGACTCCTGGTTCTAGCACTGGTTCCGACCACAAGCGGTGAATCTGAAAGTGCTTCTTCAATTGATTGGCAAACCTGCGCATTTGCCAGAACATCGTCGGCGTGGGAAGCCCTCTCCGTCGCTTCCGCACAGGGAAAAGACTTAGGGTTCACCAGTTTTAATTTCGATACCCCCATAACCTTCATTGCTCGGGCCGTAGCCCCAATATTACCAGGATGGGTGGTGTGCGACAGTACAATATTGATTTTATCTAGCATAATCTTTATTCAATTTAAAATGAGTCATTATCTGAGAAACGAAAACGCAGGTCATCTTATCACTAGTTTACCCTGATAAACGATAATCAAAAGCTATGGCAATCTTACTAATCAATATATGGTGCATATTCTATTGGTAACTTAGCATATTTTGAGAATAATTTAGAATAATAAGTATTACTTTAATTACCCTAATTTTATGGATAGTACAAATTTTGAGCCAAAATGCCGATAAACAGGCTCACTCACAGCCTTTTATTTATCATGGGGCCAGACTAATTGGCCTTCTTATAATGGTCTAAGCTTAAATAGAATCTAAATCCTGATAGATGAGTTTTGAGTGTCCATAGGCAGGTTACAAACTAAAGGAGAAAATTAAACTTTCAGGTCAATTGGTAGTCTATTAAATAGCTTGCAGATAAAGTTTCCAGTTTTGTCTTTTGCATTTCTCCTGTTATGGAGGCTCACCCGGCCTGATCTGCCAATCTGTCGGGTTTTTTTATGCCTCGTTAACCACTATGCACAATAAGAAGCTCCCTTCACAGATCAAAGGTGTACTTTTGTAAACTAAAATGTCTTACTTTGATTTACGATAAGCCGATATAGTGTGCTCAGATTCAGTTGATAGAATATCCCAGCAGCGATCAAAACGAGTACCTTTAAAGGCAGCTTCTCTCATTTGTTTTATATTCGGAATTTCGGGATCTTCAGCGATGACTTTGAGACTTTTAGCTGAGGCAACCAGAAGCGCAAAATCCAAAAGGCGATCTTCTGAGCCATAGCGGCGATCATGATTGCTGGATGTGTTTATCTCTTTATCATAATAGGCCGAGTCGAAATCAAGCATATCTTCATTCAGTATCGGTCTGATTATCTTTAATACCTGTTGCCTTCTGGCAACATTAATAATGGCAGCTTTTCTTCCATTTTGTTTGATCAAAGTCTTTACAACCTTGGTCTCTTCAATCTGCTTACTAATACCTAAGGTTTCTAGAACAGGTAAAATGTCAGCTCGCTCTTCATCAATGAGTAACCCAAAAAAATCTTCCAGATCGAGCATAAGAAATCCACCAGAGAATTGATATTTTAAAATGTTTCTAAATTCAGCCGTTTTATTAATATTAAGTATAGCAGAATTCACAGGCTTCGTTATTTACTAAACATAGCAATTATCACGACCTTAGCTATTTCTTTTCATTAACCAATATCCAACAGAAGTAAAAATAATCAGGGGTATCAATGCACCAATCAGAGGCCAGAAATCAAATACCAGACTCACTGGCCCGAAAGATTTATTAGCCAGATGAAAAACAAAACCGAGCATTACCCCGGACAGAATTCTCGCCCCCATTGATACATTACGCATCGGACCAAAAACAAATGAAGCTGCCATAAACATCATTACTGCAATTGCGACGGGTTGTAAAATTTTGTTCCAGAGAGCGAGTTCCAGGGCCTTACTTTCGAGTCCACTCTCGCGTGAGTATTCCAGATAATCAACTAGCCCAACCAGATTAAGTGTTTCAGGTTCCAACGTTAAAGTGTCAATTTGAGACTGCTCCAGAGGATTAACCCATAATCGAGTATCTTGATAAGTTGTTTTTACCTGCTGCTTAAAAAATTGAGTTTCAATGACATTTTGCAAAATCCACTGGTGGTCAGATTTTACTGCTTTTTCAGCCTTAATAATCGATTCCAGCCCCTGTTCAAAAGACAATTGATATAAAGATAGATCTCTTAGCTGTCCATCACTTAATACATTTCCAATTTGAATTATTTGACCATCTTTTTTTGCCCATAAACCGGTTTTAGAAAAACTCAACTCCCCACCACTAATAGCCCCGGTTCTAAGTTGATGAGCAGCCTTGCTTGAGTGAGGTACAATCCACTCACTAATAGAAATAACCAATAGCATCAACAACAAAGAGGCCTTGATTGCCGATCCAGCAATTCTCCAGGTGGTCATGCCTGCCGCACGCATAACAGTCAGTTCGCTGTTCGAGGCCATATTGCCAAGACCAAATAAAGCGCCAATTAAGACACTCATTGGAAAAAATTCAAGCAACCGTGCCGGAAACATCAGTCCGGTATACAATAAAGCATCACTTAGCTGATAATCACCCCGTCCCAGCGCCCCTAGCTCATCCAGCAAGCCAAACATACTTCTCAATGATGCCAGTAAAAAGAGCATTAAAAGACTGGAAATGATCACCTGACGTGAAATATATCGATCAATCAAATTAAACATTGGCAGCTCTACTTTTTCTGCGTCTTCTAGTGATTTTTGAGTGATATAGCCAAACACTGAAGATGACCGCGAGCCCATGAATCCACCAGAAACCTATTTCTCCGGGAATTTTGCCAGTCTCTATCAATCGACGTCCATTCATCATCAGTAATGCGTAAACAAGGTAAACCATAATGGCAGGGAAAAAACGGGAAAACTTTCCTTTACGCGGCTGGCTTCTTGCAAGCGGGATTGCGAGAAAGCATAAAATTGGTATCGACAAAGGTGCGGAGAGACGCCAATGTAACTCGGCCCATTCAGATGCACCAATATTCTGCAGTAATTCTCGACTTGGCTTTAAACGACTTTTTAAGCCAATTTTCTGAACCTGACGACCTTCCACAGACATATAGTATGAATCGTACTGAGTAATTTTCCATTGTTTAAGCTGTTTATCAAACACGTAGGTATTGCCGTTTTCCAGAACAAGGTTATCTTCATCATCACTGTCACTACTAGCGCCTGCATTTTTTTCGCTATGACGTGAAAATTTAGCCGAATTAGCGACCTGAATTTCCATCTGTTTCGAATCGGCTCTTATCCCGGATACCGCAAAGATCCCACGTACCTCCCCGCTTTTTTCTCTTGATTCGACAAAGACAACGCCTGACTTGGAAGGACTCTCTTGAAATTTTCCGGGAGAAAAGGCACCAAAACGGGCCTCAGCTTTTTCTTTCGCCAGTAAACTTTTAGTTTGATAAGTTGACCATGGAGTTGCCCAGAAACTAAGGCAACCCGCAATAACGGCCAGAATAATCGCCATCGGAAAAATATTTTTAGCAAGCTGAAATTCACTCACTCCAGCACCGTGGATCACCGCCATCTCATTTTCAGCATATAGCCGGCCACATGTTAATAAGACAGCGATAAAGAATGAGAGAGGTAGTAAAAAGCCCGCTACTGCAGGTATCTGAAGCCCCAATAAAGTAAAAACCGCATTTGAAGAGATGCTTCCATCAACCGCTAATTGAATATATCTAATAAAACGGGTACTGATGAAAATTAAAATGAGTACCATCAATATTGAAGCACAAGTGCGCAGAACTTCTTGATTGATATAATGTTTTAGAATCAAGTTTCGTTTTAAAATCAACTTATTTACTCAGAAAAGTGCTTGTTTTACTTAATAATTGGCTTTTTTTGCGTTAAACTTCTGTTTTCTAAACTTTTGTGAAGATAAATATCTCGCGGGCTTAGTAAATTGCGCTCAATATACCATAGCCAATGCTGATTGGTAAGCGCTCAAGTAGATAAGCATATTAATTGAAGTTTTCAATTTGACTACTTAGCGTTGTAATCAGTTCAAGTGTTCGCAAAACGGTTTAATTACAATCAATCGTGATTTGCCAATAATTTAATAAAATAGGTTATTTTTAATGGAATTTAATGTAAAAAGTGGTAATCCTGAAAAACAGCGTAGCGCTTGTGTTGTCGTCGGCGTTTTTGAATCTCGTAAACTGTCGCCTATGGGAGAGCAGTTAGATAATGTCAGCGAAGGCTATCTTAGCAACCTTCTAAGACGCGGTGATATGGAAGGGAAACCAGGTCAGGTACTATTATTACACAATGTACCTAACACATTAAGCGACCGGGTATTGTTAATTGGGTGCGGTAAAGAAAGAGATTTTGGTGACAAGCAGTATAAAAAGGTAATCGCAAAGGCAATTACCACCTTAAATGATACCGGTTCTATGGAAGCAGTCTGTTTTTTAAGTGAACTGAATGTCAAAGGAAGAGATACCCACTGGAAAGTCCGTCAAGCGGTTGAAGCAGCCCAAGACACCCTATATGCATTTGAAGAATTCAAAAGTAAAACAGATACGGCAAGAAGACCACTTAGACGTCTAACCTTTAATGTAACCACTCGTAAAGAACTAACCGTTGGCGAGAAGGCAATTGAAGAAGGTCTGGCAATTGCCAAAGGGTCACATAAAGCAAGAGACCTCGCTAATTTACCGCCGAATATTGCCAACCCAACCTACCTTGCTGAACAAGCAAAGATGCTAGCCGTCGATAATGATAAAATCGACTGTCAGATACTTGATGAGTCGGAACTCGAAGAAATGGGAATGGGTTCTTTTGTTGCAGTTTCCCAGGGTTCAGATACTCCGGGAAAAATGATTGTCGCTAATTATCAGGGAGCGGATAAAAGTCAAAAACCAATTGTACTGATAGGAAAAGGAATTACATTTGACAGTGGTGGCATTTCACTTAAGCCTGGCGAAGGTATGGATGAAATGAAGTATGACATGGGAGGCGCAGCCGGTGTTTTTGGCGCATTTGTAGCGGCAACTGAAATGAACCTTCCAGTTAACTTAATTATGGTTATAGCCGCAGCAGAGAATATGCCAAGCGGTAAAGCATGTAGACCGGGAGATATTGTTACCTCAATGTCTGGACAGACAATTGAAATTCTCAACACTGATGCCGAAGGTCGTTTAGTTCTTTGTGATGCACTCACTTATGTAGAAAGATTTGAGCCTGAAGT
Organism: uncultured Kangiellaceae bacterium; assembly: GCA_965366725.1. GTDB lineage: Bacteria > Pseudomonadota > Gammaproteobacteria > Enterobacterales > Kangiellaceae > Aliikangiella. The sequence goes on along the minus strand of CBDUHU010000011.1, from coordinate 8,451 downwards.
TGTTATTGACGTCGCGACGTTAACTGGCGCTTGCATTATTGCACTCGGAAATCAGGCTTCAGGATTAATGAGTAATCATAACCCGCTTGCCCACGATTTGCTCAATGCTGGAGAATTAAGCGGCGATCGCGCCTGGCGTTTACCGATATGGGATGAATATCAGGAACAGTTAGAATCAAACTTTGCAGATATGGCAAATATAGGCGGTAAAGCAGCAGGAACAATTACTGCGGCCTGTTTTCTTTCACGGTATGCAAAGAAATATAACTGGGCCCACCTTGATGTAGCTGGCACAGCTTGGCAATCGGGTAAACTGAAAGGCGCAACAGGAAGACCAGTTCCACTGCTAACTCAGTATATTATTAACCGCTGTGAAAGCTAAATTTTGACCTTCTGATTATAAGTTTATGACCCAAATAGAATTTTATTCGGTAGATCCGGAAGAAACAAAAACCCCGTTTAGTCACTTATGTGAAGTGATTAAACGGGCGTACCGCAAAGATCAGAAGGTTTTTGTGCATACGGATAATCGCAAACTGGCAGAGAAAATTGATGAGCTTTTGTGGACACAGGATAGTAAGAGTTTTCTACCACACCAGCTAGTTGATGAAGATCCAGATACTCGTACTCCCATTGAAATCGGTTACGGCCAGGAACCAACCATTCACCCTGATGTGTTAATTAACCTGGGTGAGCAGGTTCCACTATTTTTTAGTCGGTTTAACTGGGTGTTTGAGTACGCATTTGGTGATGAGGATAATAAGCAAAAAGCGCGTGATCGATTTAAATTTTATCGTGAACGCGGGTATTCTCTCAACCATAAAAAAATATAGCCAATTAATCTTAACGTCAGTTGTTTAACTTATAAATACTTTTTTCACTCATAACCCTATTACTTACTCGAGTTTTTCTAATCATGGATAAATCCTATACTCCCCAGAATATCGAACAAAAATGGTATCAAAACTGGGAACAAGCCAATTACTTTAAAGCCTCAGGTCAAGGTGAACCCTACTGTATTTTAATTCCACCGCCGAATGTCACTGGAAGTTTGCATATGGGACATGCATTTCAACATACCGTCATGGATACGCTGACGCGTTATCACCGAATGAAAGGCGATGATACTCTATGGCAGTGTGGCACCGATCACGCAGGTATTGCGACCCAAATGGTGGTTGAAAGACTTTTAAATGCTGAAGGCAAAAAACGAACTGATTTTAAACGTGAAGAATTTGTTGAAAAAGTATGGCAATGGAAAGAATCATCAGGCGGCACAATCTCACAACAGATGCGTCGACTTGGAGACTCTCCTGATTGGAACCGGGAAGCTTTCACTATGGATGAAGATCTATCGGAAGCAGTTCAGGAAGTATTTATTCGATTACACGAAGAAGGAATTATTTACCGCGGCAAAAGGTTGGTTAACTGGGACCCGAAATTTCAATCAGCGATATCAGATCTCGAAGTTGAGAACCATGATGAAAAAGGCTTCCTATGGCATTTTCGCTATCCTCTGGCAGACGGTGTAACCACTGCCGACGGTAAAAACTACCTGGTAGTTGCTACCACACGTCCAGAAACAATGTTAGGCGATTCAGCAGTGGCGGTTAATCCTGCCGATGAGCGATATCAATCTCTGGTAGGAAAATTTATTACACTGCCCCTGGTTGGCAGAAGAATACCAATCATTGCTGACGAATATGTTGACCAGGAATTTGGAACGGGTTGTGTAAAGATAACCCCGGCACACGACTTCAACGATTATGAAGTTGGCAAGCGACATAATCTACCACTAATTAATATTATGTCCCCTCAAGCAGCTATTCTTGAACAAGCTGAAGTCTATGAGTTTGGTGGAAAGCCACTGGAAGGAGTTGATAATCAGCTGCCAGCTAATTATGCCAGGCTAGATCGTTTTGTCGCCAGAAAACAGATTGTTGCTGAGTTTGAGTCACTAGGGCTATTAGAAAAAATCGACGACCATGGATTAAAAGTACCACGTGGTGATCGAAGTCACGATGTTATTGAGCCTCTTTTAACCGATCAGTGGTATGTTGCAGTGGAGTCTTTAGCAAAACCGGCAATCGACGCGGTTAAAAATGGTGATATTAAATTTGTTCCAGAAAACTGGGACAAAACTTATTACCACTGGATGGAGAATATTCAGGAGTGGTGTATAAGCCGACAGTTGTGGTGGGGCCATCGAATCCCAGCCTGGTATGATGAAAGTGGTAATGTTTATGTGGCGCGAAATGAAGAAGAAGTCCGCTTAAAGCATAACCTGGCTGAAGATATTAAGCTATATCAGGATAATGATGTTCTTGATACGTGGTTCTCATCAGCATTATGGCCTTTCGCAACCATGGGGTGGCCAACAGATACACCTGAACTGGAATAATTTGTACCGTCCAGCGTTCTTGTAACAGGCTTCGATATTATTTTCTTCTGGGTTGCCAGAATGATCATGATGACTTTGAAGTTTACCGGTAAAGTGCCATTTAAGGAAATTTACATCACAGGCCTTATTCGTGATGAAAATGGTGACAAAATGTCTAAGTCAAAAGGCAATGTACTTGATCCAATTGATTTGATTGATGGGATAGAGCTTGAAGCGCTGGTTGATAAAAGAACCAGCGGTATGATGAATCCGAAAGATGCTAAAAAAATTGAAAAGAGAACCAGAAATCAATTTAAAGAAGGTATTGAAGCTTATGGCACCGATGCACTTCGAGCAACCTTTTGTTCACTCGCTTCTACCAGTAGGGATATCAACTTTGACTTAGGCAGGGTCGAAGGTTACCGTAATTATTGTAATAAACTCTGGAATGCAGCTCGCTACGTTCTGATGAATACTGAAGATCAGGATTGTGGCAAACAAAATACTGACTTTGAACTCAGTATTGCCGATCGCTGGATTATTAGTAAATTGCAAAGTGCTATCAATGCCTTTGAAAAACATACCGCAGAGTATCGTTTTGATCTGGCAACCCAGACTTTATATGAATTCAGCAGAAGTGATTATTGTGACTGGTATCTTGAGCTATCAAAACCTATCTTGTATAGCGAAAATTATTCCGCGGAACAAAAACGCGGAACCCGTCATACACTGATAAATGTGCTTGAAACAATGATGCGTCTTTTGCACCCGATGATGCCATTTATAACTGAAGAGATCTGGCAACGACTTAAACCAATGGTAAACACCACTACCGAATCAATTATGGTTGCGCCTTTCCCTGAGGTAAATGAATCATTAGTCGATAGTAAGGCTATCGAAGATATGAATTGGTTACAGCAGATCATTGTTGGTGTTAGAAATATTCGAGGAGAACTAAATGTCTCTCCAGCTAAACCGGTTAGTGTATTATTAAAAAATACAACAACTGATGATAGCCGCCGTTTACAGGAGTACACAGGGTTTTTATCAGCATTAGCAAAACTCGATTCAATTGCTGAGTCTACCGAAGATGCCCCGCCAGCAGCAACGGCATTAGCTGGTCAGCTCGAGATTCTGGTTCCGTTACAAGGACTGATTGATGTTGCAGCTGAGATTGAACGTTTAAATAAGGAAATAGAAAAACTTAACAAAGAAAGCCAGCGACTCTCAGGTAAACTGAACAACGCTAATTTTGTTGATCGTGCGCCAAAAGAAGTAGTTAACAACGAAAGAGAAAAACTGGCACAAGCTGAAAGTTCGTTACAGAAGCTACAGGAACAAAAGCAGCAGTTAACAACAATCTCCTGATAAACAAGTCAATTGACAGGCCTTTATTATACTAAAAGGCCTGTATTTTTCTGCCAGCCTGACAACCATATAGCACGCTCATTATATTTGATTTCGACCTACACAAATAACTTAATTCTCTTGTGATGGAGGAGCAACTCTCATGACTTCTTCAACCGTTGTTTTACCTTCACAAATTTTTTGCGCACCGCTAATTCTAAGTAGTGACATACCCTGTGCTACCGCTTTATCCCGAATAGGTTTAATATCACAATCTTTAGCAACTAACTTTTTAATCTCTGATGTCACCGGAAGTAACTCATAAATCCCTATCCTTCCGCTGTAACCTGACTGACGACACTCATCACACCCTTTTGGTACAAACATCAGTTTTGGCATTGCTATACCGGTCCCATCAGTCAACTCCTTCCAGGCTATTTCATCAGGTGGAACAGCCTGTTTGCAGTGAGAACACAAAGTTCTGATTAGCCGCTGTGCCATTACTCCCAATAAAGTGGCACTAACAAGATAGGGCGGAACACCAATATCAAGTAGTCTGGTAATAGCAGACGATGCATCATTAGTATGCAAAGTTGAAATAACCAGATGCCCGGTTAAAGATGCCTGAATAGCCATTTCAGCTGTTTCTTTATCACGGATCTCACCAATCATAATAATGTCAGGATCCTGTCTTAGTAATGCTCTAACCCCACTGGCAAAATCCACATCAATATCATGATGAACTTGCATCTGATTAAAAGCCGGTTCAACCATTTCAATTGGGTCTTCAATTGTGCAAACATTAACTTCCGGAGTCGCGGTTTTTTTCAACGTGGTATAAAGAGTTGTGGTCTTTCCTGACCCTGTTGGTCCAGTCAGCAATATTATTCCGTTGGGCTGACTTGCCATATTTAGCCAACTTGTCTCAGTTGTTTTGTCCAGACCAAGAGCACTGAAATCCCTGAGTAATACGGTCGGATCAAAAATTCGAGCCACTAACTTCTCACCAAAAGCCGTTGGTAAGGTCGATAAACGTAATTCTATTTCAAGCGCATCGGGTGTTTTTGTTTTAATTCTTCCATCCAATGGTTTTCTTCGTTCTGCAACATCCATACGAGCTAGTATTTTAAATCTCGCAGTCACCGCGGCGGCAATATTAGCAGGCATTTGATAAACTCGATGGAGAACGCCATCAATGCGCAGTCTGATATTGGCATACTCCCGTCTTGGTTCAATGTGAATATCACTGGCTCGCTCCGAGAATGCATACTGTAATAACCAATCTACTATTTGCACTACATGCTGGTCGTTAGCATCAATATCTTCTACATTACCAACTTCTAAAAGTTGCTCCAGATTACTCAGCTTAGTATTCTGTAAAGACTCTCCAGAAGCCCCTTTCATTGATTTACTTAGCGTGTAAAATTCTCGTTGTAAACGAGTGACAGTTTCCGGGTTAGCAAAAACCCTGATAATTGGTTTTCGCAGAATGTGGGTTAGTCCATGTTCCCAACCACTCTCACTCGGATCAATAACAGCAACAACAACCTCATCAGGTTTAACTTCACATGCCAGAATTTTGTGTCTTACAGCAAATGCTCGAGACATCACCTCAGTCACTTCATCAACATTAATTTTTAATGGGTCAAGCCTTACATAAGGCAGTCGGTTCTGCTCCGCAAACCATTCAGACAATACCTCGGCAGTCAGAATCTTCCCTTTTTTGGCCTTAGATACCAGCTTTAGTTGAGCAACCTGATTAATTGGATGTCCATTCAATTTTTTCTTACGTAGTAGCTGTAGCGCTTTTTTAGCCTGGGCAGCTTCCAATAATCCAGACTTTTCGAGCAAGGACAAAATCCCGACCAGGTCGATTTGAAAAGTACTACCTTTTGCAATAGTTTGAGTTTGCATTAATATTTATAAAACCTTGGAAAAGTATCAATTAAGTCTAACGCATTGATATTAAATATCAAATAGTTCCAGTTTCAGGTTTGAACAAATAATCTATTTCAAATGTAATTTAATAGAGCATACGACCTTTGAACAGGTTTTGTCTAAAATTTCTATTTAAGATAAAGTGTGGGTGAATGAGCAGCTATTAGTGGCTGATTAATTAAACAATTAGGAAATTCTCAGAAGGCATATGGACTGCCGACTATTTAATTCGGATACAGATTAATCGAGCTGTAGTACAGATAAAACATTATTAGTGGTCTGAATGGCTATTTCTGTCGTGCTTTCTTCCCTTAGCGATACTAAACCGAGGAAGTTATCGAATATATGCAAAGGTGTATTATAGGGTAGCTTACAGGTAGCAGGCTTCATATCTGGTGCATCGGTTTCAAGGACAATTGACTCCAGAGGCAGATTGGCCGCCAGCTTTCTCAGTTTTGCCGCCCTTGGAAAAGTCATGGCACCACCAAAACCTAACTTAAATCCAAGATCAATATATCGCTCGGCCTGACTTTCACTACCGTTGAAAGCATGCACAATACCACCAAATGAAAAATGTAACTGTCTCAGTATTTGTAATACTTCGTCGTGAGCCTTGCGCACATGCAAAATAACCGGCAACTGCCCACTTTTAGCGATTTCTATCTGCGCCTTAAAGTAGTGTAACTGTAAATCACTGTTACCTCTTCCTTTATAAAAATCCAGACCAATTTCACCAATCGCAGCAATCGGACCAACCGAAAGTGCCATTTCTAAATCATGAAGATCAGACTCTTTATGCTCACTAACAAACATTGGGTGCAGACCAAGCGCAGTATGACAAATTTCCTTTCGAGCAGTAATTTGTCTTATTCGACGCCAACCATCTCGCTTAATGCCGGGTATTAAAATTCCACCAATACCCTTTTCTATACATTTAGCCACTAGCAAATCAACTTTACCTTCAAACTGGGCTAAGTCTAAATGGCAGTGGGAGTCAAATAGTTTTGGCTGCATTGTCATTGGCTTTTATTAAATATCTCATATTGTTATAATTATTTTAACACCGCTCACTATATAGTGTCTGTTTAAGATTAACAACAATCTGACAAGTGTGTAAATTGAAATTTCATCGAATAATTCAATTTATTTTTACATCATCAATTAATCAAACGATTAGAACTAGATAATAAACTAGTGCTCTCTGGTTTCTTTAAACTGAATATCAGGCCAGCGCTCTTGCGTCAAGTTCAGGTTGACTCTTGTAGGTGCCAGATAAGATAAATTATCTCCACCATCTAGTGCAAGGTTGTCATTTGCTTTGCTCTTGAAATTTTCCAACATTTTTTCATCATCACATTCAATCCAACGCGCAGTATTAACCGATACAGCCTCAAATATACAGCTAACTTTATATTCAGCCTTCAAACGGTGAGCCACCACATCAAACTGCAAGATCCCAACGGCTCCCAATATCAAATCATTTGAATTTAACGGTCTAAATACCTGAGTCGCTCCTTCTTCAGATAGTTGAATCAATCCTTTAATCAGGGCCTTATTTTTAAGTGGATCTTTTAGTCGAACACGACGAAAAAGCTCCGGAGCAAAATTGGGAATACCGGAAAATTTAAACATCTCTCCACCGGTAAATGTATCTCCAATCTGAATAGTGCCGTGATTGTGTAGCCCAATAATATCACCGGCGTAAGCTTCTTCCAGATTAGTTCGATCACCAGCAAGAAAAGTAACCGCATTGGATATTTGAACATCACGATTAACTCGTACATGCTTCATTTTCATCCCTTTTTCGTATTTTCCAGAGCAAATCCTCATAAATGCAATTCTATCTCTATGAGCGGGATCCATATTTGCCTGGATTTTGAAGATAAAGCCACTAAATGCATCTTCAGATGATTTAATTTCTCTCTCACTCGACTGCCGACTTAACGGCGCTGGCGCCCACTCAACAAATGAATCAAGCATTTGAGTTACCCCAAAATTGCCTAGAGCGGTACCAAAAAATACCGGAGTTAATTCGCCATTAAGGAATGCTTCCAGCTCAAATTCATGGCTCGCCCCCTGAACTAGCTCAAGTTCATCTCTGAGTTCTTGTGCAATACTACCAATTCTTTCGTCTAATTCGGGGTTGTTTAACCCTTCTATCATATCTTCATCCTGGATTAGATGCCCTTGACCAGTTTGGTAGAGGTAGATTTTATCTTGTAGAATATGATAAACCCCCTTAAATTGTTTCCCCATTCCAATTGGCCAGGTAATTGGCGCGCACTTAATTTTTAAGACATCTTCCACTTCATCCATTAGTTCAATCGGATCTTTAATATCACGATCAAGCTTGTTCATAAAAGTAGTAATTGGTGTGTCACGCATACGACACACTTCCATTAACTTAATTGTTCGATCTTCGACCCCTTTAACACTATCAATCACCATAAGAGCAGAGTCCACTGCGGTGAGTGTTCGATAGGTATCTTCAGAGAAATCTTCATGTCCAGGAGTATCGAGTAAATTAACGATTCTGCCATTATAAGGGAACTGCATTACAGATGTGGTAACCGATATTCCACGTTGTTTTTCCATTTCCATCCAATCAGATGTAGCATGCTTTCCTGATTTTTTTCCTTTTACCGTTCCTGCTTCCTGGATCTTACGACCTAATAAAAGAAGCTTTTCAGTAATGGTAGTTTTACCCGCATCGGGGTGGGATATGATCGCAAAGGTACGTCTTAAATCTGATTCAGCGCTCACAATATTATCCTGGACAAATTAAG
>CBDUHU010000010.1:0-16945 GCA_965366725.1 uncultured Kangiellaceae bacterium | reverse complement strand
TTTACTCAAGCACTGGCAACTGATAGTGAAGTGCTTATTGCCCACAAAGATACAAAGCAAGAACTACCTGAGTTTTCTGCTGAAACTAAGCTGGAAGTAACGCTGCCAGCGGATACCGCTTACATAGAAACAATTCGACAGGATTATCCGCAGTGGAAATTACGGACAATTAGTGAATCTTTAAGTGCCGATGCGATTGTTGATGGATTGGTGGAAGGTCAATTTAAATATAGTGTTATTGACGGATTATCTGCAAAAACTCTGCTTGAATATCGTGATGATTTTGTTGTTGCTTTTGAACTCGCAAAAAAACAACAGCTGGCATGGGCTGTTAATCTGGGTAATAACTCATTGGTCAATAAGATCAACGAATTTATCGCTGAACATCATATTACTACTACTTCATCTGAAAAAAGAACCTATGACCTTAATCAGCTACAACAAAAAAAACTGACTTTGAGAATGATTACCAGAAATAGTCCGGAAACTTATTTTCTCTGGCGTGGCGAATTGAAAGGATTTGAGTATGAGTTAATGAGAGAGTTTGCCAAGCGACAGAAATTAAGGCTTGAGGTTATTGTTGCGGATAATTATCAACAAATGGAGCAGTTGTTAAAAGAGGGTCAAGGAGATGTTATTGCGGCCGGAATTAGCAGAACGGAAAATAGAAAATCATCATTAAAATTTAGTTTCCGTTATAACCGGGTGGCGGAATTACTGGTGGCAAACAAAAACAAACAACCTATTCAACAGTTTGAGGATCTTAAAAATCGCACCATTTTTATACGGCAGTCAAGTGCATTCTGGGATACTGCTCAGCAATTGGTGAAGGACTATGGCGTGAAACTGGTTGCGGTTGATGAGAACTATTCAACTGAGTTACTTATTGGACAAGTTAATAATGGGGAAATTGACTTAACCATTGCGGATAGTAATCTAATTAATATTGAAAAAAGATTCAGCGATAATTTAAGCACTCCGCTTGTTTTAAAAGAAGATGTTCCTCATGCTTATGCCGTTCGTAATAATAACGGTGAGTTACTGAATGCCCTTAATCAATTTATTAAAAAAGAATATCGTGGAACATTTTACAATGTCGTTAAAAACAAATATTTTTCCAATGAGAAGCGACTTAAGCAGTATCGGGAAAAGAGGATTACCGAAGATTCAGGGTTGTCGCCTTATGACTCACTGGTTAAACAATATGCCCGCCTCTATCAATTTGACTGGCGCTTAATTACCGCGCAAATGTTTCAAGAAAGTCGATTTGATCCGCTCGCAAAGTCATCGGCCGGGGCACAGGGTTTGATGCAATTATTACCGAGAACAGCTAATGAGATGGGATTTACTGATTTAACAAAACCGCAAGAATCTATTGCTGCAGGTACTCAGTACTTACAATGGACCAGTGAACGTTTTGCCAATGATATGCCGCTTTCAGAGAAAATTTACTTTGCCCTGGCTGCGTATAATGCAGGATTTGGTCATGTGAAAGATGCTCAGCGACTGGCAAAAAGAATGAACTTACGATCCGACAAATGGTTTAATCATGTTGAAAAAGCCATGTTACTGCTGCAGAAACCTGAGTATTATAAAAAATCTCGATTTGGTTATTGTCGTGGTAGCGAACCAGTCAATTATGTTAGAGAAATTCAACAACGTTATCTCAGTTATATTAAGATCACTGGTTAATGACTTTACTAGAATTCGCTATCAGGAATTAATAGATGAAATACAATGGGAGCTGTCACTGTGGCAGGATAAAGTTTGAAATTGATGCGCCGGAAGTTCTGGAAGTTGAAGATTGTAATTGTTCAATATGCGCAAAAACCGGTTTTTTGCATCTGATATTGCCATTATCCCAGTTTCAATTACTGACTGGTAAAGAGGATATTACTACTTATACATTTAACAGTGGCATAGCCAGGCATACTTTTTGTAAAAACTGTGGGGTTAAACCTTTTTACACACCCCGCTCCAACCCTGACGGAATAGATATTAATGTTCGCTGTCTGGAACCTATACCTGAATCGATGAATGTTGTTAAATTTGATGGCCAGAATTGGGAAGATAATGCTCACACACTGGCACACAAAAGTAAAAGTTAGTCAGAGTTTGTGGAACCCTTGTTAAGCTGTTGGCTTTGTTGAAGAATTTCTTCAAAAACTTCCTGACCAGTTTCTTTTGCCAAAGCAATATTTCGGTCGGGAATTCCTTCAGGATCTGGGTGATGGGCAATCACTTTTTCAAGGCTTTGCTCACGAATAATATGAATGACTGGTAGCGGCGAACGATTGGTATAATTGGAAGGATCATCCTGTTTAACATCAGCAAAACAATAGTCGGGATGGAAGCTGGCTAACTGGTAGATACCTTCATAACCTTCATCAGTCAGTAAGTCATTTGCAATATCCAGAAAATCCAGGTAACCAAAGTAGCTTTCCAGACCTAAAGGCAAGATGACCAATGTTGTCTCTATTTCAGGATGTTTGTCCAATCGGTGAAATTCATTAACAATGGCGTGCAGTTGCTCTTCCGGGTTGCTGTCATCAACCACTTCATAATGAATTTTTCCAGCGTCAAATTCCCGTTTGGCAAAAGGGCAAAAATTAAAGCCAATAATGGTTTTATCCAGCCAGTGTTTTACCGATGCGATCATCGAATCTTCAGTGGACATCTTTAGCTTTTAACTCCATTTTGACGTGTTTTGGATGAGATTCAATTCGTTCCATCCAGCGATTAATATAAGGATAAGATTCTAAGCTAAATCCCCCTTCTGTTGCGACGTGAGTATAGGCATAAAGTGAGATATCCGCAATGGTGTAGCTTTCACCAACCAGATAAGGAGAAATAGAAAGTTGTTTTTCCATTATGCCCAATGCCTTATAACCACCATCCTGTTTTGCGTGGTATTCGGCTAATCGTGATGCTGGCAGCCCCTGATATTTATTAATAAAACGCGCTACAGCAATAAAAGGTTCGTGACTATATTGTTCAAAGAATTGCCACTCCAGGACTTTGCTCAATAAATACCGGTCTTGGGGCAAAAAGGTAGAATCTGCGGCCAGATAATTGAGGATCGCATTGGATTCCGCAATATGACGACCATCAGCTAATTCCAAAAGTGGAATTTTTCCATTAGGATTTTTTTTGGTAAATGATTGAGTTGCTGCTTCCCCTTGCATAATATCAATATTAATCCAATGATAGGGTTGCTCTAATAAGTTCATTAACAGGTAGGCCTTATAGCAATTGCCTGAGCGAATATCTCCGTATAGTTTTATCAATGTGAATTCTCCGAATAGCCTGATTGCCCCATTCTAATCTAGCTGAATGAGAACGCAATCATTGATTAAGGACTATGATTATCGTGGAGGTTAGTCAATTGATGGCTCTTTGCTAAATTGTGTGGTGGTGAGCTTGTCTTTATCATCCAGTGCAAGTTTTGTCGCCTTTTGGTCGCGTTGATTAGTTAGATATCGATCAATCAGATAACCTGAAATCAGACATCCACTGAGTCCGCCAAATACAGTCAGATCGACCAGAGCAAGCCCGGACAGTCCCCCCAGTAACGCACCTAGCAGCTCAATAAAAATTAATTGATCGCTAATCATCGTTTGAAAAATATCTTCCATTTGGCGCGGAGAAAATCTTGCTGCTTTTTGTTCGATGATTTCACCCAGATCAATCGCTTCGATTAGTTGAATGATTTGTTGAATGATCATCTGATTGACTTGAGGCTGGTTAGCCAATTGTTCCAACCATTCAAATAGGGGCTTAATTGACTGATTGATAAAGATGCTTATATTTTGTTGATTCTCAGGTTTCTCAAGGCTCTGAATAATCAACTGAGTGAGATTAATTGATTTTGCCTGAAGATGAATAAAATCACTGACAATGGTGTTCAAGTTAATTGATTGCTGGGTTCTGTCTGGTTGGGTAGTGCGTTTCTTATAATCACTAACAATCGATTCGAGTCCCTCAAACAATGTTTTCCTGAATTCTGGACTGGCAACCATTCTAAATAAATATTGTCTGATATCATCTTCACTAATATTTGCCGACCAACGAACTGCCTTAGCAATGTTGCGTTTAATTGTGTCCTGATTTTCTATATGTTCATCAACACCTTGCACCAGTTTTGCCGCAATGGAAGGGACATTTTCAGCAATTGCAGTCACTATCGGTTCAATTAAAAAGGCCATCTCATGTGGTCTTTCTGCAAATTGTTTCTCTACCCATTCAAAGCTTTGTTCAAGTACCGTGTTGATATTTAATTCGCTGGATACTTGCGCTAAAACCTGTTTTTGAAATGGTTCGAGCAGCTCTGCCAGTTGTAGCTCGTTATCTTTAAGGTGTCGGACGAGAGCCTCTACCAACTGTTGGTTGTTGTCAGAATCATTGAGCCATGCTTGGCAATAAAGCTGGCTTTTTGCAACAACCCTTTGCACCAGATTTGCCTCTGTCAGATACTCATGCCAGTGTTCATTGGCAAGAAAGTGGTGGTTTAGAGTGGCAGAAAGTGCCTTCGCTAATTTGGGTTGATTTTTTGGAATAAGCCCCTGCCTTCCAAATACTGATGGTTGGTAAGGTCTGAATAGCATCTTGATTGCGACATAGTTAGTAAAATAACCAATATTGGCAGTCAGTGCGATGATATAGAATATTTCTGACCACCTTGCTGAAAATAATAAGAAATGACTTAGAACGGCTGAAACAAGTAATAAAGGGAGTAGCAGGAGACTGATTTTTCGGATGAGCTTTAATGACATATAGACTGCTTGATTAGGTTAGACACTTTATTCCAGCAATTTCTTTGCCAACTGCTAAGTGTTTGAAATAGCATAATAATGATTGATTCAATGATCTAACAGTAGGTAAACTGACCTTAGTTTGGTGAATTACACCGATGATTACTGCATCAGGGGCCTATGAACGAAGATTCAGATAAAAATATAATAAATGCATTGCCAGCCGATAAGCAGGCAAAACAGCAACTTGTTATGAAACATTTGAAAGATGTTTTTAAAAATCAGGTGCCCTTCCATCAATTTATCGGTTTTGAATTTGATCAAGTCAGCAAAGATAGTTGCCGTATCAGTTTTCACAAACGTCCGGAATTAATTGGTAATTTTGTGCAAGGGATCCTGCATGGTGGTGTAACCGCGACAGCACTGGATGTCGTAGGCGGTGCGATGGCTGCTGCAGGTATGCTCAGTAAAAACGTTGATGCAAGTGAAGAGGTGCTTGCTAAAAAGTTAACCAAGGTGAGTACTATTGATTTAAGGGTTGATTTCGTGCGGCCGGGTTATGGCGATGCTTTTTACGCGAAAGCTCGGTTATTAAGGAGTGGCAGCAAAGTTGCTGTAGTAAGAATGGAACTGCACAGTGAAGATAACGACAAGTTAGTTGCACTGGGTACTGGAACCTATATGACGGGTTAAAAGTTTGATTTGTCAGTTCTTTATAGTCAACCAAAGCGTATGGGATTATTGGCTAATGTTGTTATCGGTACTTTTTAACCAGTGAGAAAAATATGAATTCAAAATCCGAAATCAGTGGCTGGTTATTTGGCATAGGTGCTTTTGTCTGGTGGGGGCTGGTTCCAATATATTTTAAAGCGCTGAATGATGTTTCCGCTACTGAAATATTGGCCCATAGAATTGCCTGGTGCGTTCCGGTAACACTATTAGTCATGTTATTTTTGAAGAAAAGCATCCTGATCAAATCAATTTTGAGCGATAAGCGCTTATTGCTGGGGCTGGCAACCAGTACCGCATTGATTTCCTGTAATTGGTATATTTTTACCTGGGCGGTAACTCATGAACAAATTCTGGCGACCAGCCTTGGTTACTTTATCAATCCGATAATGTCTATTTTAATGGGGGTTTTACTGCTCAACGAAAAATTGACTCGTTTTCAATGGGTGGCGGTATTTTTAGTGTTTGCGGGAGTGGTGAACCAGATTGTCAATTATGGTGAATTTCCCTGGATAGCGTTAAGCCTGGCAACAAGCTTTGCGCTTTACGGTTTTATTCGCAAACAATTGAAGGTAGATTCATTAAATGGTCTTTTGGTAGAGACTTTAATGGCTTTACCATTTGCTGCAGGCTATGTTTTATGGATTTTGGGTGAGCAAACTGCTGTTTTTCTTCACTTATCAATCAATATTGATTTGCTGTTGATTAGTGGCGGTGTAATTACCGCAGTGCCACTTATCTGGTTTGCGTCTGCAGCCAAAAAGATTCCCCTCAATAGCGTCGGCTTTTTACAATTTATAGCGCCATCGATTACATTTATTCTGGCTACTCAGCTGTATCATGAATCATTAGGTAGTAAGCAGTTGATCAGTTTTATTTTTATCTGGAGTGGGCTTGGGCTTTATCTGATAAAACCAATTCAGACAGTATTCAGAAAAAAATAGTCATCTTTGGTGTTTTAAAAAGGATTATTCAGCTTTACCTCTCGCTAGAGGTTGATTGACTTGCCCCGGGTAGGCTTTTTTCAGGTGTTTATTTAAGTCTGGAGTGTTATAAAAACGACCTTTAAAATATCTATAAAAGGCCGTTTTTAATCAGTTGAAATAGAGGTCTGACTAAGCGATTATCCGTGTGCCGTATTCGCCAGTTCCATCCGCTACAGCAAGGAAAGCACCATCATGTCTGCCAGAAACAATCGCAATTGAGTCAACTCCTTCGCTTAATAAGGTCATTGCTTCTTCAACTTTCGGGATCATACCACCCTGGATAACACCTTCATTAATTAAAGCTCTGGCTTGTTCTCTATTAACTTCCTTAATCCGGGTTTCCGGTTTAGAAAGATCTTCGAAAACAGCTCCAACGCCAGTGGTTAAAAGCAGCAAATTTGCTTTTAATGCCCGAGCAATCTGAACCACGGTGGTATCTGCATTGATATTGAAGATCCTGCCATTTTCAGATACACCTAAAGTGGCAATAACAGGAATAATATTCAATGAAAGTAAACCATTTAGTAAATCATGATTAATTTCACTGACATCACCAACTTCGCCAAAATCGATGGGTTCCGAACCACCACCACTAACTATCACTGGTGGACGTTTGGTCGCTTTGATCAATTGACCGGAGGCGCCGTGACAACCAAAAGCAGGTAAACCTGCTTTGAGTAGTTCTGCGGTTAAGTTGACATTGACTTCACCTGCGATAGCCTGCTTAACAACAACAAGGTCGGCTTCAGAGGTTACTCTTCTGCCTGCAATTTTGTTGGGAGTCAGTCCATGCTTTTGTTGAAGGTTGTTGACCTGCGGTCCACCCCCATGAAGTAGTACAACTTGCCAGCCTTTATTCTTAAGCGCCTTAATATTATTAGCTAACCCTTCTCTTTCTGCTTGTTCAAGCAGAACATCGCCACCAACTTTGATGACGGCGACCGGGTTATCTGTTTGATAATCTTGAGTCATTTTATTAATGCCTCACTTATGGCCACAGTCCAGGATTATCAAGTCCAAAATGAGCTGGTTTACCAGTCATCAGATTGAAGCTCTGAATTGCCTGCCCTGCTCCGCCTTTAATCAAGTTGTCGATTGCACTGGTAACACACAGGGTTCTGTTGCCTGTATCTTCGTCGATACGAGTTTCAATACTGATTTCAACTCTAGCGGTTCCTGTCACTGCAACCACTTCAGCTGCTGCGCCTTTTGGTCGAACATTAGTGAGTTTATGATCGGCATAATAATCTTCATAGATTTTTTGAATATCAGCCTGATCCATATTGTCAGCAAGGTCAAGCTGAGAAACAGCCAAAATACCTCGAACTAAAGGGGCTGAAACAGGGACAAAATCAAGAGAAATATTCTCTGCGCCAGCGTGGCCTAAAGTTTGAACAATTTCTGCGCGATGTTGGTGGTGTAATGCTTTGTACGCTTTCAGGTTGTTAACACGGACGGCATGGTGTGTGCCCGCCTGTGGTTTTACTCCGGAACCGGAAGAGCCTGTCATTGCAACGGTTCGAACATTAGTACTTTTTAATAGTCCGGCATTTGCCAGCGG
This sequence comes from uncultured Kangiellaceae bacterium, assembly GCA_965366725.1. Taxonomy (GTDB): domain Bacteria; phylum Pseudomonadota; class Gammaproteobacteria; order Enterobacterales; family Kangiellaceae; genus Aliikangiella. The sequence continues at coordinate 8,918 of CBDUHU010000010.1, read as the reverse complement.
TAATAGCCCCATTGCGATGCAGGTTGCAAAACACCCTGGACTGGCAACATGTCTGGCACTACGAATAGCTTCGCTATTGAGCTCTGGCATGCCGTATACAAAAGTGCCCAGTCGGTCAGCACAGGGATGTTCTGGTGCGTAGTCGCGTGTGTAGTCAGTCAGGTTTTCCAATCGAAAGTCGCCCGAAAGGTCAATTATTCTGACATCCAGATCAAATAATTCCATGGCGACTTTGGCGGTAATAATATGTGGCATTGCTAAAAACACAATATCTGCACCTTCGACACATTCCTGAGGGCTGATGTCCTGCATTTTTATATGATCGTATCCTGGCAGGTTGCGGTGTACCTGACTGACAGAATTACCAATAAAGTCCTTGCTGGAGATCCGAAGCAGCTCAACATCATCTCTTACGAGTATATGGCGAAGTATTTCGGCAGCACCATAACCGGCGCCACCAATAATGGAAACTTTGATTTTACTCATCGTATTATTTCCCGTTTTAAAGTTGGTTATTTCTGAAATTGAGATAATATCAATCAATTTCGCACGAATTCCGCGTCAGAAAGCGGTCTAAATTAATCAGCCCAACCTGCCGTCATTACCGCGGTCATCGCTCCTGCATGCATTAGCTGGCAGGAAGCTATTTTTTGTATCCCATTGCCACAATCAAAGGAGCCTTGTGTTTTGGGGTAGATAGTGGGTGATTATGCCCAAAGCAATCCAAAGTTACCATATCAAAATAACTAAGAGTGCTAGGGGCAACTAATCTGATCTAGACGTAAGTTAACTTGTTCAAGGTTACGGCAAGGTGCTGACTAAGTTTAGATGATCCTAATCAAGATCACTTTAGTGGGATTCCTGCGCCTCTGCGCAATTAGTGCACAGGCTGGTATGAGGAACCAGTTCCAGTCTTTTTAACGGAATTGTCTCCGCGCAATGTTCACAAATTTGGTAAGTACCCGAGTCAATTCGTTGAATAGCGTTGCGTATCTGGAATAGTTCACGCTGTGAAGCATTTCCAAGCGCTTCCAGCACTTCGTCATTTTCACGTTCAATAGCCTGCTCACTCCAATCATTGGATAATGGCTGTTCAAGGTGGCTGATATCTTTGTTTATAGCTGTAACGCGTGATTCGAGTTCCGCCAGGCGATTAACCAGGTGTTGTTTTATATCATCAAAATCGGGCATCATTTTTCTCCTTGTTGAAGTTAAAATAATAACAGTTTACTCATCGAAAGATTTGACCTAAGTCATTGATTGTTATCATTTAGTTTTTTAATTAAGAAGTGTTTGATAAGCAAAATGAGATAAAATACAAAAAAATTGTGTGATTGATTTATTTTGGATGACTAAATCCAGTTTTGTTTCTATAGTTAGAATAGGATAGCAATAATTATCTTTGTCTTTTTAGAGTCCATATAGGTCAAAATATGTCTATGCAGCTGGTGCCAGTTTTAGAAGTACGCCACGGTAAGAGTGTTCATACTGAAGCAAAAAATGAGTTTGTTAATCAAGTCATTAAAAAAGATGTTGTGGAAATTGTCGGCCAATGGGTTGAGCAGGGAGTGAGTCGAATACACCTGGTTGATGTTGATGCGATTGGTTCTGGGGAGCCAGAAAATGTTGATTTAATTAAAAAACTCAAACAACATTATCCAGATATCCAAATTCAGGCCCTGGGTGGCATAAAATGTATTGAATCGGCTTATATATGGATTGATGGCGGTGCGGATTTTCTTGTCTTAAATGGTAAAGCAATGCGGCAGAGAAATTTGTTGGACGATATTTGTGTTGAGTTTCCCGGTCAGGTTTTGGTGGAAGTTGACTGTCGCGCCGGATTTGTTGGGATGGGCTCGGGAGAGCCCGCTTTTAAATTGACCACACTGGCAGATCAATTATCTGACGATGGGGTTGCCGGTTTAGTGGTCACAGAAATACCGGAAAATGGTCATGTTAATCATCACGGCCTATTAAGTGTCGGCGAAATTTCTACCAAGGTTGATATACCGGTATTTGCTAATGGTGGGATAGAAAAAATGGCTGATCTCAAGTCATTGCTAGAGTCTCAGGCAGAAAAGCTTTCTGGTATTTTGGTTGGTAAAGCACTCTATAATGGTTTTTGTCTGGATAAAGCAAATAGCCTGATTAAGGAATATCAAGGCTAACTGATGGGGCTTGTTGTTAGCTGGAGATAGTCGATTGTCTATCCCCGGCTAAGCATTATTTACCACGAATGGGGTAAAGGTTTATTTAAAATGATCTGGTTGTTTTCCTGGGTAATATAACCACCGGCTCTTAGATCTTTAAGGATTCTTGCAACCATTTCACGAGAAGCACCAACTCTGCTGGCAATATTCTGTTGGGTGAGCTTTTCTTTGATAATTCTCACCCCTCCTACTTCTTCTGACAAGGTCAGAAAAGTGACTGCGATCCGACGATAAACATCCATCAGACCCAACTTACGGATTGTTTCGGTTGCTTCTATCAAGCGAGTTGAAAGGTTTTCTATCAGACTCATTGAAAATTCAGGGTAATTAGAAAGACAGCGTTTAAAATCAGCTTTTGGCATAATCCCGAGCCTTGAATCTTCAAGAGTCAGTACTGATGCGGTTCGAGGGATTGATTTAATTAGCCCTAATTCACCAAAAAAGTCACCTGCCTGGTGAGTGTTAACGATAATTTCTTTACCATTATCGTCTCCAAGATATATTTTCACTCGACCTTCTAAAACAAAATATAGACTGTGGGAGTCATCACCCTCAGTTACTATCTGAGTTTTCTTTGGGAAACTTCTGCAATGAATATGAGAAAGAATATCTTCGATATCTTCTTTATTTAAATGATTAAATAATTCGAAATTTCTTAACTGAAACATTGGTAACCCCTGACAAAATGATTATTCTAGAATAATCAATCTATCGTTTATGTCAAAAATATTAAATTGTATCGAACAAGGATGTAAATATTACACAAAAAAAGGTCACTAAAATAACCAATTTGAAGCATCATCTTACCTTATAATTAATCTTAACAGTATTATTGTCTAGGGGTTTTGTGAGAAAATAGCGCCAAACTGAGATATCAGTCCCCTGGAGTAAGGATTCTTTTTGCAGCTTTACATTAAATTCTTATCATTTATTCTTTTACTAACAGCTAGTGTTTACTCGATGACGGTAGATGCTGGGCGGTTAAGGGAATTTGGTGGTCAAAAAAATGTTTATGTTACCGAGTGGTCTAAACTAAAACATAAGGCCGAGTTGGGCGATCCTGATGCGTTATTTGCATTAGGTAATTTTTATTTTGAGCCACCCAGAGGTAGCAGCTTTCGGCAAAACTATAAGAAAGCTGCCGAGTTGTACTTTCAAGCGAGCCTACGTAAAAATCCATCAGCGCAGTATAATGTCGCCCTAATGTTGCATCGTGGGTTAGGATTCAAACTGGATATTATCGAGTCTTATTGCTGGTTTTACCTGGCATCAGTGAATGATAGTCCTGTTGCAAAACATATTAATCGAAAAACTGCAGGGATAGTGGCTCAGTTGAAAGCTGAATTTGATTCTGCTCAACTAAAAGAAGCGGAGCGAAGAATTGAGATCTATCAGGGAATTATTAACTCAAAACGTTTTCGTGATGTTCGTATGCCCCCGCAAAATTAGCCTGATAGTTCAATTTCTGTTCAATAATCACGGTCTCGGTTTGCCGGTTATTTAGTCCGGGCAGATACTTTATGAAAAACAATCACCATAATATTGGCACCAATTATCAAGATTGCTCCTGCAATTTTATGCCAGGTCATTTCCTCGTCAAGAAAAATAGCACTTAATATCATCGAAGCAGGAACATAGCCGTAATAAATAATTGCAGTAAAGTTAGCTGGTAATTCTGTACTCGCTTTGATCCATAAAGTATGTGCTATCAGGGTGCTGACAACACCTAATATGATTAACCCTTGCCAGTCTTTAATGCTCAGGTTGAAGTCCGCCTGTGGTAATAGAAATAAGAAAGCCAGCAGGGCGAAGCTAAACTGGCCGAGCGCTCTGGTGTTGGTGGGAAGCCCTGGAATACGTTGATTGATAATTGGCAGACAGGCGTATAGAAATCCACTGACAATTGAAAGTAAAAAGCCCTGCAATTTATCTTGCTCAATATCGAGTTCGGGTGACGCAAGATAAATACCGGTCAGAGAAATGATGACCGCAAAAAAATCTAACAGCTTGAACCTGTCCCGGTTAAAAATACTCGATAGGATGAGTAGGTGAATACCAAAAGTAGCGACCCCGATTGCCGCAAGGGATGCATCAGACATTTTGATACTGACAAAATAACTATACCAGTGTATCGCAAAAACTAGTCCGAGCAGCAAGAGCCAGGCGAATTCTTGCTTTGTTATAGTAAGCCTTTTTTGAGTGGTAATAACAACCAGTCCAATTCCAAATGCTCCTATGGCTAGCCTGATGATTCCGATGGTTGCTGCATTAGCACTGATCCACTTGATTAATACTGGCACAATACTCATTAATGCAATGGCTGTGATTGCAATTAATATCAATTGTGTCAGTGGTGTTTTTGCGCTATTTGACGACATGGTAAATAAACCCGGTTTACAGTGGCACGGGCTTATTTTATAAGGTATTACCTCATCAGGCATAACAAATTTTTATTATGCCTGCCAATCTTGCAATTATTTGAAGTTTAGTGCCTGAGTTTTCTCAGTGATGCCTCCCCCCAGCCGATCAGCTGATCATTCTTAACAATCAGGGGCGTGGTTTCATCTTTGGTAGTATCACCATCTGAGTGCTGATGCTGAGTTCGATAATAGAGTACTTTGAATTCATTACCATCCAGGCTAAAAGCTTCTGAAAAACTTGGTGCGCCTAGTTGTGAAACTACGTTTTTACGTGGTGTTTGAAGTTCAAGACTGCTGATTATTTTGTTGTTCTCCCGTTGGGTAATTTGCCAGTCTTCCCTATTTCCATGATCATTACTATCAATAACAATGCAGCCGGTCAATGAGGTTGCCATAAGGGTTACTAAAATAGTGTTTAATAGAATTTTCATTATTACTCCCAATTTTAAAACGTTTTCAGATTAACCCCATTGTCATCTGAAAATTACTGATATGCACATAAATTATTATCTGCTGGATTAATAATTTATGTGCAACGATTATATTGTTGTTTATCTTAATATTGACTTAACGAGAAGTGCTGAGCAGATACTGTGCCAGTATTTTATTTTTGTGTTTGCCTTATTCTCGGTGGCTTTGGGAGATTATTTGAATGAACCGATAAATAGTACTTGGTGTAAAGCCAACTATTTTGGGGAAATTAACCAAAATATTGGTGCTAAGGTCAATTGGTATAAGCTTGTTAAGTGATGTGCATTCTAACTGGGTTGAACCGCTCAATCGGTAGCATTTTTAGTACTGATAACGCCATTATCGAGTATAAAAATTTGTAGATTTTAATCAAAATAGCATATATTCCGAGATTTATTTGTTACTTGTTTTTAACTAGAAAACACATTATATTGTGTTTTGTTAAGTAACTATGTGTAGATATAGTATTTATCATAATCAATTGTAGGGGAAGCTGGTGAGAATCCAGCGCTGTCGCGCAACGGTGTTAAAAGTGCTCCACTTTTTTAGTCCGATTACCTACGTTTATTTCAATTGCCTCGCGTAAAGGGTATGGATTGAAAGTCAATTAACACTCACTAATGAGAGTTGAACGACCTTTTTCCGCTTAGCGCGAGCATATTACTCGCTGAAGAGGAAAAAATGCTCGAAAATAATGAAATCCCCGATATCCCACAATTAACAGATTTGCAGCCAAAACTTGATCCTGGTCTGTTGAATGACTACCAGCAAAAAAATAAAACTAATTATCCTTATTTAGTTATCCGGAGAAATGGAAAACGCACGCCATTTGACCAGAATAAAATTATGTTGGCACTTACCAAGGCTTTTTTAGCCGTCGAAGGTGGGCTTGCTGCTGATTCTTCCAGAATCCATCAAATTGTTGAAAAACTTACTAATAAGGTTGTTGCAGCATTAATACGTCGTTTGTCTGAAAAAGGCATTATGCATATTGAAGATATTCAGGATCAGGTTGAACTGGCTTTAATGCGAGCAGGAGAGCAAAAAGTAGCACGCTGTTATGTTCTATACCGTGCGGAACATGAGAACCGACGCGCTCCAATTGCTCATGAGAGTATTGAAAAGCATCAAAACTTAATTCATATAGTGATGCCTGACCAAAGCAAGCAAATTTTTAATGTAGAGATATTTAGAGAAATTATCTGTTCCGCAACAAAGCAACTGAATAATGTTGATGATGAAGATCTGTTAAAACAGATCAGTGAGAGCATATTTGATGGAATCTCAATGGTAAAGGTAGTTGAAATTGCGGTGCTGGCTGCGCGTAGTCTTATTGATCAGGAACCTGATTATAGCCTGGCCGCGGCTAGGTTATTGCTGGTTAATCTGCGCATAGAGGCGTGCTCATTTATCGCACAAAAATTACTTGAAGAGTCCCATTACTGTGAACTTTCATGTTACTCCGAGTACTTTGAAAAATATATCCATAAGGCCGTTGAACATGGTTTATTAGATGAAGAACTTACTCGTTTTGATTTGCCCAGGTTGGCTAGTGCGATCAAACCAGAACGGGATCATCAGTTTAAATATCTTGGTTTGCAAACACTATATGACCGTTATCTTATCCATATCAATGACATTCGAGTTGAGTTACCACAAGCATTTTTCATGCGGGTTGCAATGGGGCTGGCGATTAATGAAATTGATAGAGAAACGCAGGCGATAGCGTTTTATAACTTATTGTCTTCGTTTGACTTTATGAGTTCCACACCAACTTTGTTTAATTCCGGAACCAATCGGCCTCAATTATCTTCCTGTTACTTAACCAGCATTCCAGATCACCTGTCTGGTATCTATCATTCGCTTCATGATAACGCAATGCTTTCTAAATATGCTGGAGGATTGGGTAATGACTGGTCTCGTGTGAGGGGGATGGGAGCAAGAATTAGCGGAACCAATGGTCGATCTCAAGGAATTATTCCATTTTTAAAGGTTGCTAATGACACTGCTGTTGCAGTTAATCAGGGAGGAAAAAGAAAAGGCGCTGTATGTGCCTATCTGGAAACATGGCATATCGATATTGAAGAGTTTCTGGAGTTGAGAAAGAACACTGGTGATGAGCGCCGACGTACACATGATATGAATAGCGCAAATTGGATACCTGATCTGTTTATGCAAAGAGTGGTTGAAGAAAATGACTGGACCTTATTTTCACCCGATGATGTTGAGGATTTGCATTCATTAACCGGTAAGGCATTTGCAACTGCTTATATTAATTATGAAGAGAAGGCAAAATCCGGCGATATTGAACATTTTAAACAAATCAAAGCGGTTGATTTATGGCGAAAAATGCTTGGAATGCTTTTTGAAACAGGTCACCCCTGGATTACATTCAAAGACCCATGCAATATTCGTTATACTAATCAGCATCAGGGTATTGTTAATAGTTCAAACCTCTGTACCGAAATAACCCTGCATACCAATGATGATGAAATAGCAGTTTGTAATTTAGGATCGATTAACTTATCGCAGCACTTACAAGATGGAGAGTTAGATAAAGAAAAACTGGCATCGACCATCAGTTGTGCGATGCGGATGCTTGATAATGTGATCGATTATAATTATTACAGTGTTCCTCAGGCACGCCAATCAAATCTTAAACATCGTCCTGTTGGTTTAGGCTTGATGGGATTTCAAGACGCGCTTTATCAAAAAGGGATTGCCTATGCGAGTGAAGAAGCGGTTCGTTTTGCCGATGAATCGATGGAGTTGATTAGTTACTATGCACTGCAATCTTCCTGTCAACTTGCACAAGAAAGAGGGAGCTATAAGACGTTTTCTGGTTCTCTCTGGAGTAAGGGAATATTGCCAATTGATTCTATTAATCTATTGGCAGAAGAACGGGGTAACTACATCAATCAGGATTGTTCATCGACACTTAACTGGAACGAATTACGAAATAAAATTGTCAAATACGGAATTAGAAATAGTAATTGTCTGGCAATTGCGCCGACTGCAACAATTGCTAATATCTGCGGAATTAACCAGTCAATAGAGCCGCTTTATCAAAACCTTTATGTTAAGTCGAATTTATCTGGAGAGTTCAGCGTTACAAACCAATATCTGATTGATGAGCTTAAGAAGTTAAATCTCTGGGATGAGGTGATGATTAATGACCTAAAATATTTTGATGGTTCTATTCAATCAATTGAACGTATTCCTTCATGGTTAAAAAATATTTATGCAACAGCATTTGAAATAGACTCCCGTTGGCTGATTGAAGCGGCTTCACGTCGTCAAAAATGGATTGATCAAGCACAGAGTCTTAATCTCTATATGGCAGAACCTTCGGGGAAAAAACTTGATCAGTTATATAAGTTAGCCTGGGTTAGAGGATTAAAAACCACTTACTACCTTCGTTCTCTTGGCGCAACTCAAGCGGAAAAAAATGTGCAGGAACATTCAGAAACAAAAATCTGTTCAATATTGGAACCGGATTGTGAAGCCTGCCAGTAAGAAATTACAATAAATAACTAAGAGAGTGAAATAGCATGATGAACTGGAATGATCCCGTTGCAGAGTTTAGACCAAAAAAGGTTGCACTGACCCAACCGACAGATAGTGATGAAGTCGAAATAAAGAATAATCAACTCGAAAAAAAATCGAAAGGCAGTGATACAGAAAAAACAAATCATAAAGCTTTAGGTAAAAACAATATTCCACATAAATTTAACCAACGAGAAGCAGTTAAAGTTGAGGATAAGCGCATTGTCAATGGCAGTGGCGATATTAACCAGCTAGCACCATTTAAATATCC
>CBDUHU010000009.1:0-17680 GCA_965366725.1 uncultured Kangiellaceae bacterium | reverse complement strand
TCTGCAGAGTAATTATTGCAAATAGTTTAATGAGTAGGGGGCGTAGCCCCCTATTTTATATGCATTCTGGGTCGTATTTTCTCAATAGAATGCTTAATTTTTTATTTTGGAGAGTAGAGATGGCTGTAACAGCTTCAATGGTAAAAGAGCTGCGCGAAAGAACTGGCGCTGGTATGATGGAATGTAAGAAAGCCTTGGTAGAAACCAATGGCGATATTGAAACTGCAATTGATAATATGCGTAAGTCTGGTGCGGCAAAAGCAGAAAAGAAAGCTGGTCGTATCGCTGCTGAAGGTTTAATCGTTGCTAAAGCAAACGATGAAGGAAACCTGGCTGCAATTGTTGAAATTAACTCAGAAACAGATTTCGTAGCTCGTGACGAAAGCTTCAAAGCATTTACTCAAGCAGTTGTTGACGTTGCATTAGCAAATAAAACAACTGATATAGAGACATTAAACGCAGCGACTTTAGCATCAGGCGAAAGTGTTGAGACTGCTCGTACTAACCTTGTTGCCAAAATTGGCGAAAATATTGGTGTACGTCGTGTACAGATTGTTGAAGCTAGCGAAGGCGCTTTGGCTTCTTATATTCATGGTGGACGAATTGGTGTTGTTGTTGCACTTAAAGGTGGCGATAAAGAGCTGGCAAAAGACGTGGCTATGCATGCTGCTGCAACTAACCCAATGTTTATCGTTGCAGAAGATATTTCAGAAGATGTGTACAACAGAGAAAAAGAAATATTCACAGCCCAAGCGCTCGATAGCGGTAAGCCTCCTGAGATTGTTGAAAAAATGATCGAAGGTCGTATGCGTAAGTTCGCTGCTGAAGTATGTTTGGTTGGACAGTCTTTTGTTAAAGACCCATCGATAACTGTTGGTAATCTATTAAAGAAAGCTAATGCTGAAGTTGCTTCTATGATACGCTTGGAAGTTGGCGAAGGTATTGAAAAGAAAGAAGACGATTTCGCTGCTGAAGTAATGGCTCAAGTTAAAGGGGAGTAATCGAAATGCCAAGTTCTGCGCCTACAAAGAATAGAAGAAGAATTCTGCTTAAATTAAGCGGAGAAGCCTTAATGGGCGCAGAGTCTTATGGTATCGACCCACTGGTTCTTGACAGGATTGCCGCTGAAGTGAAACAGCTAGTTGAACAAGATGTTCAAATTGGTATTGTGATTGGTGGCGGTAATCTGTTTCGTGGTGAAAAACTTGCTAATGCAGGAATGAATCGAGTTGCCGGTGACCATATGGGCATGTTGGCAACTGTCATGAACTCATTGGCAATGCAGGATGCGTTGGAACGATTGCGTGTTGGTACGCGTGTTATGTCGGCAATTTCATTAACCGGTGTTTGCGAAGATTATGACAGACGTTTTGCGCTGCGTTTTATGCAGAAAGGCCAGGTTGTTATTTTTAGTGCAGGTACTGGAAATCCTTTTTTCACCACTGATACAGCTGCGTGCCTGAGAGGCATTGAAATCAATGCTGATGAAATTTTAAAAGCGACTAAAGTTGATGGTGTTTACTCTGAAGATCCTGAGAAAAACCCAGATGCCATAAAATATGACTCTTTAGGTTATGATGAGGCAATTGAAAAACAACTTGGCGTGATGGATTTAACCGCTTTTTGTTTGGCTCGAGACCATAATAAAGCCATTCGGGTATTTAACATGCAAAAGCCCGGTGCATTAATTAACGCGGTTTTGGAAGGTAATGAGGGAACCCTGATTTCCTGACAGTGATTAGATTGTTTAAAATCTAAATAGAGTATCATTGAAGTTTAGTTTAATAATTAATAATGGAGCATTACAGTGATTAATGAAATCAAACAAGATGCCAATTCCCGTATGGATAAGAGTATCGAATCTTTCAAAATTGCTTTGCAAAAGATTAGAACTGGACGAGCTCATCCTAGTTTGTTGAGCCACTTGACTGTTTCTTATTATGGTGTTGACACCCCCTTGAGCCAAGCTGCCAGTATTAGTGTTCAGGATTCTCGTACGCTAGCGGTTCAACCGTTTGAAAAATCAATGATCGCGCCGATTGAAAAGGCAATTATGGAATCTGACATAGGTATAAATCCTAATACTGTTGGAAACCTAATCCGTTTACCTTTGCCACCTCTCACCGAAGAACGCCGTAGAGATATGATTAAAATTGTTGGTCATGAGGCTGAAGGGGCTAAAGTTGCTATAAGAAACATTCGTCGTGATGCTAACTCTACTTTAAAAGAGCTTGAGAAAGAGAAAGAGATTAGTGAAGACGAAGAAAGAAAAGCACAGGATGACGTTCAAAAGTTAACTGATGCACATGTTAAGACGGTGGATCAACTTGCAGCTGAAAAAGATAAAGAGTTGATGGAAATTTAATTCCGTCATTATTGTTATGAATCGAACGCCGTGTTATCGGTAAGATGACGCGGCGTATTTGTATTTAACTACCTGTAGTGAATAGCGGGCTTTCCTATTTCAATATGATAGGGAGGACATAATGCAAGAATTAACAGTTAGATACGGACAAAGTTGCGTGATCTATGAAACGAGATAACTTTCCCAAACACATCGCAATTATCATGGATGGTAATGGTCGCTGGGCTAATGCCCGTGGTAAGAAGAGAACTAGTGGTCATAAGATCGGAGTTGAGCGTGCTCGGGAAGTTGTTGAGGCTGCTGGTAACCTGGGGGTTGAATCGTTAACCTTGTTTGCATTCAGTAGTGAAAACTGGAATCGCCCACAAGAAGAAGTGTCTTACCTGATGGAGCTGTTTGTCATGGCTTTAAAAAGAGAAGTCAAGATGCTTAACAAGCATGGTGTGAAGTTAAAGTTTTTAGGTGATACCAGTGCTTTTAACCAAAAATTACAAAAAAGTATCAGTCAAGCGGAAGCATTAACTGAAAAAAATGATAAGTTAAGACTTAATGTTGCTGCCAATTATGGTGGCCGTTGGGATATTGTTAATTCGGTTAACAGGTTGTTAAGTGAGCAACCCGAATTAACCAGAGTTGATGAAAATATGCTAGCCAGCAAGCTTGCAACTGCAGATTTACCGCCATTGGATTTGCTTATTAGAACAGGCGGGGAAGTTCGCATTAGTAATTTCCTGGTGTGGCAGGCCGCTTATGCGGAGTTATACTTTTGCGATACACTATGGCCTGATTTTGGTGAGAATGAGCTGGTTAAGGCTATTGACGCTTATGCAGGGAGACAAAGGCGCTTTGGTCTTACCGGTGAACAGATTGATACAGTATCAATAAAAAATCAGGATTGTGAGTGATAACTTAATGTTAAAACAGAGAATCATAACAGCACTACTTCTTTTACCACTGGTTTTTGTCCTGCTCTTTGCCGTGCCGCTTGATTTTTTTGTTACTGGTGTAATGATTATTACTTACCTGCTCGGACTTGAGTGGGGAAGATTAGCCGGGTTCAGCCATCCAGTCCATTGTTCATTATATGCGTTATTTATTTCAGTTATCAATTTACTACTGTGGGGAACCGCTGGAAACTTTCGTTTTTGGCCGTCACTTAGCTGGCCAAGTCAAATTGAGTTTGACTTACCAATGGTTGTATTATTACTTGCGCTAGCGGTCATAACTCTCTCAGCCATTATTGTTTTTACCTTTTATCAAAGTAACAGGTGGTGGGCTAATAAACCGGTGAGGAGTCTGTTTGGCGGGATTTTATTGCCAGCATTTTTTGTGTCACTGGTTAGTATCAGAAGTGTTGGTTCTGTGGCAGACTTTTATCATGGCGGACAGTTGGTCTTGATGATGTTTTGTATTATCTGGGCGGCAGATACCGGTGCTTTTATTACTGGAAAATTAATTGGCAAACATAAGCTTGCGCCGATAGTTAGCCCTAATAAGACATGGGAAGGTGCTATTGGCGGTATTATTTTTAGTTTTATTATTGCCTGGGCAGGTGCCTGGTTGTTAAGAATGGAAATTCAGCAACCTGTTGTATATTCGCTGGCTGCGGTTTTTATTGCCGGGCTTTCGGTAATTGGAGACCTTTTTGAAAGTGCATTAAAACGTGTTGCCAATATTAAAGACTCCGGTAATTTGTTGCCTGGCCATGGTGGAGTGCTTGACAGACTTGATAGTTCGATTGTTGTGGCACCAGTGTTTTTTCTAGTTTATAGCTATTTTGGTTGGTTCTGATGATGCAGAATGTATGCATTTTAGGTTCAACTGGGTCAATTGGCTGTAGTACTCTTGATGTGATTGAAAGGAACCCTGAGCGCTATCGCGTCACGGTTTTAACCGCACAGCGAAATGTCCAAAAGATGTTGCAACAGTGTATTCAGTTTAACCCGGAAAAAGTGGTAATGAGAGAGCTTGATGCCGCTGAAGAACTCAAGATATTACTCTCTGAAAAACAATTGTCGATAACTGTGCTTGCGGGTGAAAGTAACATCATTGAGGCGCCGGCGACCGATGGCCTTGGAATTGTGGTTGCTGCAATTGTTGGTGCTGCAGGACTACTTCCAACCCTGACCGCAGTAAAGCAAGGTCATAAAGTTTTGCTAGCGAATAAAGAAGCATTAGTGATGTCCGGTGATTTATTCACCAAAGCCGTCACCCAATATAATGCAACACTGTTGCCTGTTGATAGTGAGCATAATGCCATATTCCAGAGCTTACCAAATTCTGGCAAAGGCGTTCTACCAACAATGGAAGGTGTCAACAAAGTATTATTAACTGGCTCGGGTGGCCCTTTTCGTCGTTTACCTCTGGAGCAACTTAGTAAAGTAACACCAGAACAGGCATGTGCCCATCCTAACTGGGATATGGGGCAGAAAATATCGGTCGATTCAGCCACCATGATGAATAAAGGCCTGGAGTTAATTGAAGCTTGTTTCTTATTTAATTTATCAATCGAACAGGTTGATATTGTTGTTCATCCCCAGAGTATTGTACATTCAATGGTTTCTTACAAAGATGGCTCAGTAATCGCTCAAATGGGGAGACCTGATATGCGTACCCCAATTGCGCACACACTCGCCTGGCCCGATAGAATTGATGCTGGGGTTCCGCCGCTTGACTTTTATACTCTTTCTAATCTGTCGTTTGAAGCACCTGATTTTGAGCGATTTCCCTGCTTACGTTTAGCTAAGATGGCGTTAGAACGAGGTGGTACTTCACCCTGTATTCTTAACGCTGCCAATGAAGTTGCCGTCGCTGCTTTTCTGGACAAGAAGATCGCGTTTACCGATATTGCGTTAATTATTGAAGAAACAATTAATTGTATTGATAGTGAAGAGGTAAGTAGTATAGATGCCATTATTTCGGTTGATTCGCAAGCTAGAGAAAAGGCATATCAGGTGATCGATATCTTGATTGCAAATAAAGCAGCAGGGAAGGGATTAGTTTAATGATTGCACTATGGAATACTTTTTATTTTATTATTGCTTTGGGGATTCTGGTGACCATTCATGAGTATGGTCATTTCTGGGTTGCACGCAAATTAGGCGTTAAAGTACTGACTTTCTCGGTTGGTTTTGGTAAAGCTTTGTGGCAACGTCGCGGTAAAGATGGTGTTAACTATGTTATTGCGGCAATCCCACTTGGTGGCTATGTAAAAATGCTCGATGAGCGTGAAACTGATGTTCCTCCAGAAGAAAGAAAGTATGCCTTTAACCAAAAGTCTGTATGGGCCAGAATGGCCATTGTACTGGCCGGTCCGCTTGCTAATTTTCTATTAGCTATTGTTTTTTACTGGGCTATGTTTGCAATGGGGATTACCGGGCAATCAACTCAAATGGGCATTATTGAAGCGGATTCAATTGCCGGTAAAGCTGGACTTGTTGAAAATGACATTGTTACTAAGGTTGATGATGAAGTCGTTTTTCTGATGCAAGATGTTGTTAAAGCGGTCGCTAACAGGATTGGAGATAAATCAGAAAAGAAAATAACTGTTGTCAAACATCCTGGGGGAGCGGAGTCAGAATTAACATTAGCGCTTGATGATTGGCAATTAGACACCAGTCGGCCCGAATTACTTGAATCTCTGGGGTTAAAGCATAAATCCAGGAATAAAGTTAACCCGCCGCAAATCTCATCAGTTGAAGCGGGCGGAGCAGCAGCAAAATATGGTATCAAGTCAGGCGATATTGTTGTTCAATTTGCCGGTGAGACTGTTAATAATTGGTCAGAGTTTGTTTCTTTTATTCAACCAAGTGCAAATCAGAAGAAAGAAATGATAATTCAGCGAGATGGTGAACTGATACCTATTTCCGTAGTCATAGGTTCTCGCGAGCATCAAGGGAAAGTTGTGGGGCTGCTGGGAGTAAGTGCTAATGGCTACTATGCAACCCGCAAAGGCGGGCCAATTGAGTCATTACAGCTGGCAATAGCTGAAACTGGCAAAATGATTAGCTTAAGTGTTAATTTGTTCTTAAAGCTGATTACCGGTGATATTTCGCCTAAAAGCTTGAGTGGACCCTTCTCAATTGCTGAAGGTGCTGGTGGAAGTGCAAGAGCAGGGCTGGTATATTTCATCAGCTTTGTTGCAATGATTAGTGTAAATCTGGGATTTATTAATTTATTGCCAATACCTTTGCTTGACGGTGGACATTTTCTCTTCTTTTCAATAGAAGCGATAAAAGGTAAACCTTTGTCTGAAAAAGTCCAGGAAACAGGTATGCAAATTGGTATGCTAATGGTATTTGCCTTGATGGCGATTGCGATTTTTAACGATTTATCACGCCTTTAGAGCGTAAGAACTAAAATCCAGGAAATTATGACGTACAAAAATAAGTCTAAATTAACCAACTTACTGCTAGGCGGCGTTGCTTTAGCCAGTGTTTTTGGTCAAAACGCGTTAGCCTCCGATTCTGAATTTGTGGTTAAAGATATTCAAGTGACTGGTCTCCAGCGTATGGAATTAGGTACTTTTTTCAATATGCTACCTTTGCAGGTGGGTGAAGTACTCGAAGAGTCCAGAATTCCGATTATTATCCGAACGGTGTACGCTTCTAATAGTTTTGAAGATGTCAGGTTATTTCGGGATGGTGACAAGCTATTTATTGACCTGCTTGAAAGGCCGACAATTTCAGATATCAGTATTGAAGGTAATTCAGATATTGATAGCGAACAAATTATTGAGGCAATGCGTCAATCGGGTTTTGCCAAAGGGGAAGTGTACGATCCTTCGGCCATAAAGAGTATTAAAACAGGGATTGAAGAACAGTACTTCTCTCACGGCAAATACTCAGTAAAAATTGAAGATAAAATTGTTAAGCAGTCAAGAAATCGCGTTTTTGTGAAGTTTATCATCAGCGAAGGAGAACCTGCACGTATTCAGCGAATGAGTATTGTGGGGAGTAACCTGTTTGATGAAAAGGAATTATTAGATCAGTTTGAGCTGTCTACAGGTGGGTTGTTCTCAACCTTTACCAGCGATAACCAGTATTCAAGAGAGAAGCTTTCAGGTGATCTTGAGAAGTTACGATCTTACTACCTTGATCGGGGTTATTTGAAATATGACAATAGTTCTACCCAGGTATCTATTTCGCCCGATAGAAAAGGGATTTACGTTACCATTAACATCGATGAAGGTGAAAAATTTACTGTCAGTAACATTGTTTTTTCAGGGGAACTAATCCTCACAAGAGAACAGCTTCAATCGATAATGCCATTAACCAAAGGCGACACTTATTCCGCTGCTGCAGTATCCTTTGCTGAAGAGCAAATTAAAGAAAGCCTTGGTCTTTATGGTTATGCGTTTGCAAAAGTAGTGACCGTTCCCAACATTAATGAAGAAGAAAATACTGTAGAATTGACTTTGTTTATTGAGCCAGGGAAAAAAGTGTATGTTAATCGAATTAACCTATTGGGTAATGAGTCGACTAACGATGAAGTATTAAGAAGAGAAGTTCGTTTGATGGAAGGTAGTGCGCTATCAACCCATTCTGTAGAACGATCGAAAATCAGATTGCAAAGACTTCCTTATATTGAAGAAGTGAATGTCGAAACACCTAAGTCTGAAGAAAAAGAAGATAGAGTAGATGTCAACTATCAGGTGAAAGAACGCTCTGCAGGAACGGTTTCCGGCGGTGTTGGTTACAGTGACATAGGTAAACTATCATTAAATGCCAATGTTAGTCACAGTAATTTTCTAGGTTCTGGTAAAAGAGTCCAGTTTGCAGTTAATAAGAGTCGTTTTATAGAAAGTTATAATGCCGATTATCTTGACCCATATTTCACCATTGATGGTGTTAGCGCCGGAATAGGTTTTTCTTTTCGTGAAACGGACTTTGGCTCGATTAATCTATCTACCGGATTTCTGGATACTGTTGGAGTAAATACCAGTATCGGCTACCCTGTTAATGAGGTTACCCGACTCAACTTTGGTTTCGGTTATACTGACAACAAGTTAAAAGCTTCTCAGGGTTCAGGGTCTCAGCAAGTTATTGATTTCTTTAGTGATAATGGCCAGGATATTAATGTTGATCCTAATTTTTCCTACGAGTTATACCGAGCAAGCCTTGGTTGGTCAAGAAATACGCTTAACCGGGGTATCTTTCCCGATCGTGGTTCTAGTCAGACATTGAGCCTGAGTGCTACTATACCGGGAAGTGATCTTGAATTTTATAAGATTGATTACAACATCAGTAACTATATTCCAATTGCCAGAGGTTGGACTTTTTTAAGTTCCTTCAGGGCTTCCTGGGGGGATGGTTATGGCGATACTGAAAACCTGCCATACTTTGAAAACTTTAATGCTGGTGGTTCAGGGACAATGCGAGGGTTTGACACTAATACCATTGGTCCTCATCTGATATCGCGTATTCCAAGTAGTGTTCCCGGCCCTGTCGCCCCTGATAACTCAGGTAGTCCGATAGATATACCGCCTACTGATATACAACTACCATCGCAGTTTGATAGTATTTTGATTAGTCGCCGAACTGCGGGTGGTAATGCGAGAGTTTTGGGAACTTTAGAGTTAATATTTCCAATTCCGTTTATCGAGGAAAATAACTCATTACGGACTAGTCTATTTGTTGACGTGGGGAATTTATGGGATACCAAATTCAATCGTAACTTTTATAGTGAGCTAGCGCCTGAAGAGTTCGCTAAAGTACCAGAATATTCTGAGCCTGGAACTTACCGCGTCTCAGCTGGTCTTTCTTTGCAATGGTTATCGCCTATGGGACCGCTTACGATTAGCTTTTCCAGAGCTATCAGAGAAGAAGATAACGATGAAACAGAATCATTCTCGTTTAATGTGGGAAAAACATTTTAAATAGTTGGTTTAATTTTAAATAAAATGGGTAAAACGATGTTAAAAAAGATTTTTGTTGCTGCTGCACTGATGTTTACGATGGGAAGCTTGTCAGCTGCTGATATAAAGATTGGCGTGATTGATATGCAATTTGTATTGAGCAAAGCGCCTCAGGTTAAAACTATTAACGAAAATGTACAAAAACAGTTTAAAGAAAGATATGACGCATTAGCAGCAATGCAAAAGAAAGGTACTGATCTTCAAGAAAAAGTTAAGCGTGATGCAATGACTTTAACCAATGTTCAAAAACTTGAGATTAATCGCGAGTTACAAGAACTGGATAGTGACTTCAAAATGAAGCAGACTTTCCTTCAGGAAGATATCAATATTGCAAACAAGCAAGAGCAAGTTAAAGTGATGCGTAAAATTCAACAGGCGATTGCAAAAGTTGCTGCGGATGAGAATTTTGATCTTATCCTGAAAACTGATGCGGCTGTTCATGCAAGCTCTGCTATTAACATTTCTGATAAAGTAATTACTATAATTAGTAACCCTGCAGGTTAATTAATTTGGCCAGACAGAATTACTCCATCGCCGAGCTTGCTCGGCGGCTTGAAGCAGAGTTTATTGGGGATGGTGAACACCTGATTGAAAGGGTTGCTTCCTTAGATAAAGCCACTTCAAGCGATATTTCGTTTCTCAATAATCCGAAATATAAATCACAACTCAACACAACCCAGGCTGGTTGTGTTTTGCTATCTGAGTCTATGCAAGATATCGCTCAAACCAATTGTATTGTGATTGCTGACCCTTATCTTGGGTTTGCCAGAATTGCTCAATTGTTAGATACAACGCCTATACCTGAAGCCGGTATCGCAAAGCATTCTCATATTGGTGAAAATGTTCAACTAGGTGCTAATGTATCAATTGCCCCCGGCTGTGTCGTTGAGGATAACTGTGTTATTGGTGATAACGTTATTTTGGGCGCAAACGTAGTTGTTGGAACCGGTAGTCATATTGGGGCAGGTAGCCGTATATTTGCCAATGTAACACTCTATCACTATGTTTATCTTGGCGATCAATGCATTGTTCATTCAGGAGCTGTGATTGGTTCTGACGGTTTTGGCTTTGCCAATAATAAGGGAACCTGGGTTAAGATCCCGCAAACTGGAAAAGTGATTATTGGTAGCCAGGTTGAGATTGGTGCTAATGCCTGCATTGATCGAGGCGCATTAAATGATACGCTTATTGGTGATGGTGTTAAGTTAGATAACTTATGCCATATTGCTCATAATGTAGAATTAGGAGCGAATGTTGCCATGGCTGCATATGCAGGTGTTGCCGGTAGTACAAAAGTAGGCGATTTTTGCACATTCAGTGGACGTTCTACGATTTTAGGACATCTTGATATTGCTGCTGGAACACACGTAACAGCGTGTAGTTTGATTAATCGTTCAAATCAAAAACCAGCTGTTTTTTCCTCTGGTACTGGAATGCAGGAAAATAAGGCCTGGCGAAAGAATGTTGCTCGCTTCCGCCAACTTGACAGTATGGCCAAGCAACTGAAAGCTCTCGAAAAACAAATAAAAAATATGCAGGATAACCAACATAATGACTGAAACGATCAATACATTAGATATACATCAGATCATGAAACATTTACCCCATCGATACCCTTTTTTGATGGTCGATAGAGTTTTAGATTATCAGCTAGGCGATTATCTGAAAGCTGTTAAAAATGTGACGGTTAATGAGCCCTGTTTCACTGGTCATTTCCCCCATCGCCCGGTAATGCCTGGGGTATTGATTCTGGAGGCTTTAGCACAAGCAACGGGTATTTTAGCATTTAAGACGCTCGATGAACTTCCCGATGAAGGTTCCCTGTATTACTTTGTTGGTATCGATAATGCGCGATTTAAAAAGCCGGTAGAGCCGGGAGATCAAGTTATTCTTGATGTTAAATTGATAAGACGTAAACGAAGCATGTGGAAGTTTGAAGCAACTGCGACAGTTGATGGAAATATTGTATGTGCTGCTGAATTAATGTGTTCTAAACAGGATGTAATATAAATGATCCATCCAAGCGCCATTGTTCATCCGTCTGCAAAATTAGCTGATGATGTAAAAGTAGGTCCTTTCTCTATTATTGAAGAAAATGTTGAAATAGACTCTGGGACAGTTGTTGGCCCACATGTTGTTATCAATGGTCATACCAAGATAGGAAAGAAAAATCAGTTTTATCAGTTTAGTTCAATTGGTGAAGCTAATCAGGATAAAAAATATGCGGGAGAACCAACCCGTACGGTGATTGGAGACAATAACATCTTTCGTGAGTCTTGCACTATCCACCGTGGAACAGTTCAGGATCGGGCAGAAACAACAATCGGTAATAATAATCTGATTATGGCGTACACTCATGTTGCTCATGACTGTATTCTGGGTAGTAACATCATTATCGCAAATAGTTCCAATCTGGCTGGTCATGTGCAAGTTGGCGACTGGGCTATTTTGGGTGGTTTTTCAGGAATACATCAGTTTGTGCATGTTGGTGCACATGCGTTTATCGGTATTCGTAGTAATGTGACGCAAGATATATTGCCTTTTGTAATGTATGCCGATGCTTCTCCTCGCGCAATTAATGTCGAAGGGCTTAAACGAAGAGGTTTCGATAAAGAGACTATTCGACTGTTACGAAAAGCCTATAAAATAATCTATCGTCAGGGAATGAGAATTGAGGAAGTCATTGAAGCACTTAAACCGGAAGGTGAAAGTTCAGAGGCAATTCAATTAATGATTAGCTTTATCGAAAATTCACAGCGTGGAATAGCACGTTAAAGTCTTTTATTAGTAACTAAATAGTCAGTACGTAAACTCTATTGTGAATAAATTATTTTTTCTTGTAGCTGGGGAAGCATCCGGCGATATACTTGGTGCCCGTTTAATTAAGGCGCTTAAGCAAATTTATCCTGACGCAAGCTTTAAGGGAATTGGCGGAATTCTGATGGAGCAGGAAGGGTTCGAGTCTCTATTTCCAATGGAAAGGTTGTCCATTATGGGGATTATTCCCATCCTAAAAAGAGCCCCTGAATTATTGAGAATGCGTAGCAAACTTAGTCAATTGATTATTGACGCTAATCCCGACTGTTTTATCGGTATTGATGCGCCTGAGTTTAATACAGGACTTGAGTTTAAGTTAAAAACGCAAGGTATAAAGACCGTTCACTATGTTAGCCCGTCAGTCTGGGCATGGCGCGAAAAGCGCATTTTTAAGATTGCTAAAAGTGTTTCCCTTATGTTGTGTCTGTTTCCTTTTGAATTATCGATTTATCGTCGTCATCAGATCCCGGCAGTATGTATAGGACATCCCTTAGCAAATGAAATTCCAATGCAACCAGATGTAGCAAGTGCTCGTAATGAGCTTGCATTAAATGATGACGATCTAGTGGTAGCACTATTGCCCGGGAGTCGTGGAAGTGAAGTTAAATATTTAATAGAACCATTTGTTGAAACCGCAAAACTGCTGGTTAAAAAATATCCGAAAATAAAATTGATTGTACCCTGTGCAAATGCAAAGCGACGTGAGCAGATTGAGACTCATTTAGCCAAAGATAGGATGGATATATTATTGGTTGATGGTCAATCTCGTTTGGTTATGCAAGCAGCGGATGTTGTTTTATTAGCCTCAGGTACTGCAACACTAGAAGCGATGTTGTTGAAAAAACCCATGTTAGTGGCTTATAAAATGTCATCTCTTAGCCTTTGGATTTTTAGAAAATTTCTTAAAATTGGACAGTATTCGCTACCAAACTTACTTGCCGGTGAAACTGTGGTTAAAGAGATGATTCAGGAAGATTGTGTCCCTGAACTCTTGTTTGATGAAATGGCAGCGCTAATAGAGTCTAAAAATGATTCACAGCAGGTAGAGAAATTTAAATCCCTGCACAAGTCGCTTCAATCCGGTGGAAGTAGTAAAGCAGCCCAGAGCATATCGGATCTAATTGAAGGAAAAGTGATCAGTGAATAATTCTTGTGAGACCCATATTGCCGGCGTTGATGAAGTTGGCCGTGGGCCGTTAGCTGGACCAGTCATTGCTGCTGCGGTAATTCTTGACCCGAATAACCCGATAGAAGGCCTGACTGATTCTAAAAAGCTTTCTGAGAAAAAACGTTATTTATTGAACGCAGAAATAAAAGAGAAAGCGCTAAGTTGGTCAATTGCCCGCTGCGAGCCTGTTGAAATTGATCAAATCAATATATTACAAGCAAGTTTACTGGCGATGGAAAGAGCAGTAAAAGGACTTGCTCTTGTGCCTGTACATTGTTTGGTAGATGGCAATCAATTGCCTCAGCTGCCATGTAGTGCCGATGCGATCATTAAAGGTGATTTAACCGAGCCGGCAATTAGCGCAGCTTCGATTATTGCGAAAGTTGCAAGAGATACTGAAATGATTGAAATGGATTCGCTTTATCCCGGATATGGATTTGCAAAACACAAAGGTTATCCGACCAAACTTCATCGTGAAGCGATCATAGAGAAGGGAGTCACTTCGATTCACCGTAGAAGTTTTGCGCCAGTTAGAAAGATACTTGAACAAAGTTAGCTTATAATCAACAGGATATATATCAGAAAAATATGTCGCCAATGTCCGAAGATTTAAAAAATTCAATGCCAGAACCTGTTGCCGAAACTGCAAATGGATTTGTCCACTTGCGTTTACATTCTGAGTTTTCAATGGTTGATGGTATTTGTCGTCTTAATCCGACAGTTGATCGCGTCGTTGAACTGGGAATGCCCGCTGTAGCACTAACTGATAATGTTAACTTTTGCGGATTAATTAAATTTTATCGTAAAGCGATTGCTAGCGGAGTGAAACCAATTGTCGGTGTTGATCTTTGGATTAACGACCATGAAAATGGCGATGAGCTATTTAGAATTTTGATGTTATGTCAAAATGACAAAGGTTATCTTAATGCAAAGAAATTAGTATCGAGAGCTTATCAGACAAATCAAAGGCTGGGAAAGCCCGTTGTCGAAAAAAGCTGGTTAGTCGAGTTTAACGAAGGCTTAATTATATTGTCCGGTGGTCGTGAGGGCGACGTTGGCAAAGCGCTTTTGGCTGGTAATCACAAATTGGCGGCCGAGCTGCTTGGCTTCTGGAATCTACATTTTCCCCAACGCTATTACCTTGAGCTACAAAGAACAGGAAGAGGTGGCGAAGGTGACTATATTCAGTCTGTAGCTGGATTTGCTCAAGGCTCAGGAACGCCAGTTGTTGCGACTAATGACGTTTGTTTTATGAATGAGCAAGACTTTGACGCTCATGAAATACGTGTTTGTATCAATCAGGGACGTGTTTTAGACGACCCACGCAGGCCAAAAGCTTACAGCGCGCAACAGTATTTACGAAGTCCAGAAGAAATGTGGGAATTATTTTCTGATATCCCCGAAGCACTTCATAATACGATAGAGATTGCCAAACGTTGCAATTTGCACTTGCATCTTGGGGAGTACTTTCTACCAAACTATCCGATCCCGGAAGGATTGACCATTGAACAATATTTTTGTCAATTAAGTGAGCAAGGCCTGGAAGAAAGGTTGCCAATGCTCATGGATGTTGAGGCTGATGATTTTGCAGAAAAGCGCGAATCTTACGACGAGCGTTTGAAGATCGAATTGGATGTTATCAACCAGATGGGCTTTCCCGGCTATTTTCTGATTGTTGCAGATTTTATCCGGTGGGGGAAAGATAATGATATTCCTGTCGGGCCTGGACGAGGCTCTGGTGCTGGTTCATTAGTTGCTTATGCGCTTAAAATTACCGATCTTGATCCCTTAGAATACGATCTCCTGTTTGAGCGATTTTTGAATCCTGAGCGTGTATCAATGCCGGATTTTGATATTGATTTTTGTATGGATGGACGTGACCGTGTAATTGACTATGTAGCACAAACATACGGTAGAAATAGTGTTTCTCAAATAATCACTTTTGGGCGCCTTGCTGCAAAAGCGGTCATTAGGGATGTTGGTCGTGTTTTGAGTCAGCCTTATGGGTTTGTTGATAAAATCTCCAAACTTATCCCTTTTGATATTGGTATGACGTTGACAAAAGCCTGGGAGCAGGAAGAAGAGATCCGACAAAGATATGAGGAGGAGGAAGAGTTTAAGTCAATTTGGGATATGGCAATAAAGCTTGAAGGGATCACCCGTAATGCGGGAAAACATGCTGGTGGCGTAGTTATTTCTCCGACAGATCTTACTGATTTTGCAGCCCTTTATTGTGATGAAGCAGGAGAAGGTCTGGTCACTCAATTTGATAAGGATGATGTTGAATCCGCCGGCCTGGTTAAATTTGATTTTCTAGGGTTAAGAACATTAACAATTATTGATTGGGCAGTGAACATGATTAATAATCAGTTGATTGCTCCCGACCAGCCGCCTCTTAATATTGAAACAATAGAGCTTACCGATGATCCAACTTTTGACTTGTTAAAATCGGCTAATACTACTGCTGTTTTTCAATTAGAATCCCGTGGTATGAAAGAGCTGATCAAAAAACTTCTACCTAGTTCATTTGAAGATATTATTGCCTTGGTTGCACTGTTCAGACCTGGACCATTGGGTTCAGGAATGGTTGATGATTTTATTAATCGAAAACACGGCCGGCAGGACGTCGCTTACCCACATTCTGATTACCAACATGAAGATCTCAAGCCGGTTCTTGAACCGACTTACGGGATTATTCTCTATCAGGAACAGGTTATGCAAATCGCTCAGGTGCTGGCTAATTTTACTCTCGGTGGCGCCGACTTATTACGTCGAGCAATGGGTAAAAAGAAAGCATCTGTGATGGAAGAGCAGCGGCAAATTTTTATGGAGGGCGCAATTAAAAGAGAAGTCGATGGGGAGCTTGCTGGCCATATTTTTGACCTGATGGAAAAGTTTGCCGGTTATGGATTTAACAAATCGCACTCTGCCGCCTATGCATTAGTATCCTATCAGACAGCCTGGCTAAAAACCCATTACCCGGCAGCTTTTATGGCAGCAGTAATGTCCGCAGATATGGACAATACTGATAAAGTCGTTACTTATGTCGATGATGCGAAAGCAATGGGAATAAAAATAGTTCCACCCGATGTTAACCGTGGTCTTTATAAGTTCACCATCGACGGTGAGAAAACAATAATCTATGGTATTGGTGCAATAAAGGGAGTTGGTGAAGCAGCGATACAATCGATTGTTGATGCGAGAAATTTAGCAGGGCCTTATCAGGATATGTTTGATTTTTGTAATCGGGTTGATCTGAAAAAAGCAAATCGGCGTAATCTGGAAG
Source organism: uncultured Kangiellaceae bacterium (assembly GCA_965366725.1). Lineage (GTDB taxonomy): Bacteria > Pseudomonadota > Gammaproteobacteria > Enterobacterales > Kangiellaceae > Aliikangiella. The sequence goes on along the minus strand of CBDUHU010000009.1, from coordinate 1,128 downwards.
CATTGATTAGAGCTGGCGCATTAGATGCCCTGGGGCCGGATCGTGCGGTGATGATGGCTTCACTTGAACATGCAATCAAGAGCGCTGAACAATTTAAGAGAGATTTGCAGCTTGGACAAAATGACTTGTTTGGATCACCCACCGAAACTAAAGCTGAAAAAAGTAGTGAATTTGTTCTGGTTAGGCCGTGGCCTGAAGCTAAGATATTACAGGGAGAAAAAGAAACACTAGGGCTGTATTTAACAGGTCATCCTATTGATCGTTATCTATCTGAAATTAAACAGTTCTGTAATCTTCGTTTAAATAGTTTACAACCCACGCGGCGGGGAGAGTATGTCACCATTGCTGGTCTTATCGTTGCGATAAGAGTGATGAAGACAAAAAAGGGATTAAATTGGGCAATCATAACCCTGGATGATCAAAGTGGGCGAGTTGATCTGATGGTTTATAATGAGCTTTACGAAACTAATCGCGACATCTTGCTCAAAGATGAAGTCATTGTCGCTAAAGGCGATATTTCTAATGATGATTTTTCTGGCGGGCTTAAGATGAGCGCAGTTGAAGTCAGCGAGCTGATTACGGTACGAGAACGTTTATCAAAATATATCGAAATAGACGTTGATTTTAATAGTAATCCTTTAATCTCAGAAGAACTGGTTGAGGTCTTGTTGCCGCACAAAGGCGGGTTATGTCCGATACAGTTTAGTTGTAGACTCGATAATCTGGAGGCCGGTTTGATTGCGTCAGGAGATTGGTCTGTTAAGCCAGCTGACGATTTACTGTTTAATTTAAGAAATCTGGCTGGCTGTAAGCGTGCAACGATTGTGTATTAATAACGCAAGTTATCAGCCAATCACAATTTTTGATGTGAGTGTGGTTCTAATCTATTGCAAATGATTAATTATTTATCCTGATGGGACAAGTTTTTAACCATTCGGTAATCATCCATAATAAAGCCGTTGCCAATATCCATTTGGATCGATTCGACATTTTCAAAACCAAGTTTTAAATATATCTGATATGCAGGGTTGAATTTGTTAACCGTTAATTCCAGAGCGCTTAGCTTTTTACTTAATGCAATCTGATTGACTCTTTCAAGCATATGACGTGCAATTCCTCGACCTCTAT
>CBDUHU010000008.1:0-18549 GCA_965366725.1 uncultured Kangiellaceae bacterium | reverse complement strand
CTGCTCTAGTGAGCTTGCAACTGTTGGAATTTCTGCAGCTTCTTCTGCAGGCAGATCATAAAGATCTTTATCCATTGCATCACCTGGGTGGATTTTATTTTTAATGCCATCGATTCCAGCCATTAACATCGCAGAATATGCAAGATAAGGATTACCCATTGGGTCTGGGAAACGAACCTCAATTCTTCGGCCTTTCTCGCTAGGTACATGAGGAATTCGAATTGATGCACTTCTATTTTTTGCTGAGTAAGCTAGCATTACCGGCGCTTCAAACCCTGGAACCAGTCGTTTGTACGAGTTGGTTGACGGGTTAGTTAGAGCGTTAAGTGCGCGAGCGTGCTTGATGATGCCGCCAACATAGTAAAGTGCAATTTCTGATAGTCCACCGTATTTGTTGCCTGCAAATATGTTAACGCCATCTTTTGCTAAAGATTGGTGTACATGCATTCCGCTACCGTTATCACCAACAACTGGCTTGGGCATAAATGTTGCTGTTTTGCCATAAGCGTGGGCAACATTGTGAACAACATATTTTAATATTTGAGTTTCGTCTGCCTTACTGACCAGGGTATTGAATTTTGTTGCTATTTCATTTTGATTTGCTGTTGCAACTTCATGGTGGTGAGCTTCAGTTAGAACGCCCATTTCTTCCAAAACAAGACACATTTGAGAGCGAATATCCTGTGAAGAGTCAACTGGTGGTACAGGGAAGTAGCCGCCCTTAACTGTTGGACGGTGCCCCATATTTCCATCATCATAATGGCGATCGGAGTTCCATGCTGCTTCATTGGAATCAATTTGGTAGGATGCGCCTTTCATATTGATACTGAATTTTACGTCATCAAAAAGAAAGAACTCTGGTTCTGGTCCAAAAAAAGCCGTATCTGCTATACCTGTCGATTTTAAGTAAGCTTCAGCGCGTTTGGCAACAGAACGTGGGTCACGATCATACCCCTGCATTGTGGCTGGTTCTAAAATGTCACATCTAAGGTTTAAAGTTGCATCTTCACAAAAAGGATCAAGTACAGCTGTTTCAGCGTCAGGCATCAGTACCATATCTGAATCATTGATTCCTTTCCAACCTGAAATAGAGGAACCATCAAACATTTTTCCCTCTTCCATGAAGTCTTCATCGATGCAGTGAACCGGTAAAGTAACATGTTGTTCTTTACCTTTTGTATCAGTAAATCTTAAATCGACAAAAGATATGTCATTTTCTTTTATCATCTGAAAGATGTCTGTTTTAGCCATGTGTAGTTTCCTCAAAAATATGATATCGAATTATTGACACTGAGAAAGCAATCTACGTGCCAGCTTTATTTCACCATAAAGGCGCATATTTAATACATTATAGAGTGAAATGTTAAAAATATACGTACTAATATGGTGCGTTATTCAATTGGCTTGCACCAAACTTGTGCGCTTGTATGAATGTAAAGAAAGTTAAGTTTGGAGCTGGTTTTGGTGAGGATAAAGAAAATTGTGGTGGGCAAACGCCTCGTCAGGAAGACGAGGCGATATTGAACTATTCTTTGCTTTCAGTCGCGATGATTTCAAGCAATTCTATGTCAAATACTAAAATTGAACCACCTGGAATACTACGGTTATCATTGAAACCATATCCAAGCTCTGGTGGTATAACTAGCTGGTATTTACTGCCAACAGACATCAGTTTAACTCCTTCTAACCAACCTTGAATAACGCCGCCGGTTAATGAGAACTCAAAAGGAGTTCCACGGTCTACAGAACTGTCAAATTTACGTCCGTCTGTGAAAGTACCTGTATAGTGAACTTTTACCTTATCAGTTGCAGCAGGCGTCGCAGCGCCTTCTTTGCCCGCTTCAAGTACTTTATACTGAAGCCCGGATTCTGTTTTAGTAAAGCCTTTTGTCAGGTTTTCGCTAAGAAAAGTCTCATTTTCAGCTAGCTTTGCCGCCTTTGACTCTTCCATTTTTTGCTGCTGAGCAACCCGCATTTTCTGTTGGAAAACTTGAAACTGCTGTGCAATTTCTTCATCTGTTAACTTTGACTCACCATTTAAACGGTCAGCAAAGCCCTTTTTAACCACTTCCAGATCCATAGTCAGTGATTTGAATTCTTTATTGATCCCAGAAACACTATCTGCCAGGTTCGTTCCGATCGCGTAAGCAATTTTATCTTTTTCAGCAATGGCGGCTGATGATTTTTCACCTGCTTCTGCCTGTTTGGCTGGTGCTTTTGCGTCTTCTGCGCCTGTTGAGGCGTCCTTTTGTTGTTGGCAGCCAGCAAGTAATAATCCTGCCGTTAGTGCCACAATGTATTTATTCACTGTATAACCCCTTGTTAAATAAAATAGTAAAATTTCCTAAACAGGATTGGCAGTCTATACTTTTAATGGAGAAAAAAGAAGACCCTACGGGTATGTCTCTATTACAAATATGAGAATTACTATGCCTTTACACATGATGTTACATAAGTTTTTGCCGAACATATCACGAATAATGCTGCTTGTTTGCTTGTTTCTTACGGCCGCTGGCTGTCAGGTTGAGCGACAATCGGTTGCTGAATGGCCACATGCTGCTGTGGGTTCTCTTGACGCTGACATTTCTCGAGATGCAAAGTTTGCACTTATTTCATCGGTTAATTTTGGTGCAGCTTACTGGGATCTTGAAAATGATCAATTAAAGTTTCAATGGAAACATAATGATAACCCTGAAGATGCGGTGATCGCAGTGGATATTTCTCCTGATGGTAGTCGGGCGATAACTGCCGATAAGAGAACATTCATTATCTGGAATACCAATTCTGGCGGTGCCTATGGCTATTGGCAGGCTCCCGCTGACATTCGCGCTGTCGCGATATCTGATAAAGGCCGTTATGTGTTACTTGGATTATCTGATGGCCGTGCGATACACATTGATATGAATACCGGAAGGCGTTTAGAGTTTGTCGGACATCGTTCAGAAGCCATTGCCAGTGTCGACTTGTCTGCTAATGGTCGTTGGGCGTTTAGCGGTGGTAATGACTATCGCGCTATTTTATGGAATACAAAAACTGGAAAACCTCAACACTTATTTGAGCATAAAACGAGAGTGACTAAGGTAAAAATGGATGTTGCAGGTAAGCGAGCATTTACTTCTGGAACCCTCGGAAATGCAACTATCTGGAATATTCAGTCTGGTGAAAAAATTTCACAGCTAAAGTTGAAATCCAGAGAGTATGTGATTAGTGCTGCGCGTTTTTCTCATGGCGGTGAATACCTGGTAACTGGCGCTCCGGGGAAAGACATAAGCCTGTGGGAAGTAGCGACCGGCAAACGGGAAAAACAGTGGTACGTACGTTCACGCGAGCAGGGAAAACCGAGCGGGGCTATCGTTTATGCAGTTGCTTTCACTGAGGATGACCGTTTTGTATTGAGTGAAAGTTCTGCCGGTTATGGTGAAAAGTGGGCCTTGGCTACAGCACAAAATTAACAATGATAAACACTTGATAAGGCTGCATTCTCTGGTATGCTAGTCGGCGAGGTCTGTAGACCTGATCTGCCCTGATGAATCCAGTTGTCTCTATTGATCGATAGGATTCATGCCAAAAGAGTGCGGCTTGCCGCACCTTTTTTATGTTGATGCTTGCAAAAAGCAAATGTACGCTCTGGAGGCGCCATTTGTCACAATCAGAAAAAGAAATTATTGATGAATTACTGTCGGGAAACGAAGCTGTTTTTGAAATAGTTTTTACCCAGTATTATTCTTTAATGCATTCAGTGGCCAGGGCGATTGCCGGCAATGCAATTGCTGATGAAGTCATCCAGGAAGCGTGGATGTCTGCCATAAAAGCATTACCAAAGTTTGAACGACGTTCATCTTTGAAGAGCTGGCTGATGAGAATTGTTGCAAATGAGGCCAAAACTCGTTTGCGAAAAGAGTCTCGACTGGTTTCTCTCGAAGCAATTCAGGATAACTGGTCTACCGATCCCCGATTTGACGAAAAATCCCACTGGATTAACCCGAGTTCCCGCTGGCACGGTGATACACCCGAAGAATTGCTGGTCGCTGAAGAGTTACGTAACTGTATAAAAAAGAACATGGAAAAACTTCCTGAAAATCAGCGAGTAGCTATTCAAATGCGTGATGTAGGGGGGATGTCGATGGATGAAATCTGTAACATTTTAGATGTCACTCAGTCTAATGTGAGGGTGTTACTTCATCGAGGTAGAGATAAAGTTTTGCAAGTAATTGATCATTTTCAAATCACAGGAGAGTGCTGATGTTGTCGTCTTGTCGCCGAGCCGCCGAGCAGCTTTCTGAACATATGGATGAACCTTTAACTGGCCTGAAGTGGTTTAAGTTGAAGTTCCATATACTTGTCTGCGTATACTGTCGTCGATATGGTAAACAACTTGAAATTTCAGCGAAAACACTCAATCAACTTGATTCCAAAACTGAGCCAAGTGACTCTTTGAAAAGGGAAGCAATTGAGCATTTTAGGGATTGTCATTCAGGAAGTAAAAATAACTCCTGAGCACTGGTCTATATTTAACCAACCCACAGATACTGAATAGTTTGACAGGTTAGTCATTAAGTTGAAGTCAATTAACTTGTTTTTTACTTTTTCAGTGTATCTGGAACTTCAAAATCATCAGAGCTAGCACTGACCAGCTTGTCATCTTCAAAAAATAATTCAATTTTCTGGGTAATATCCAGATTATTATTTTTGTTCTTGTAGTCGTATAGATAGATCCATTTGTTATCTGCAAAACCATCGTCAATAACTGGTGTTCCAAGAACAAAAACGACTTGATTTTTGGTTAAATCAGGACGTAATTTGTCAATATCCTTTTGAGTAAGAATATTGCCTTGTTGTATATCTAGGTGATAAACACAAGCGCTTAATAGCAAAGTAAATAAAATGGATAACTTCTTGATCATTTAACATTCCAACTGGTTTTGGTGGTTAGCTTGAAGCTAAGCCACTGATTGAAAATCTTATAGGCTCTATTTCAGATAGCGTATTCTATATGAATTTGTGCAAAATGCTCTAAAAAAGGAATATAATACTGTCATATAGTCAATTTTGACGGCAAAAAATTCCATTTTGCCTATATTTTTTATTGAATTTTATTTTGGGAGTTCAGTTTGAGCAATCAACAATTAAAGAACGCAGGATTAAAAGTTACTTTACCACGACTAAAAATTCTTAATATTTTAGAAAACGCTGATGATAAACATCATAGCGCAGAAGATGTTTATAAGCTGCTGATTGAAGCTGGTGAGGATGTGGGGCTGGCGACGGTATACCGCGTATTGACCCAGTTTGAATCTGCTGGTTTGGTATCGAGGCATAACTTTGAAGATGGTCACGCTGTTTTTGAACTTAGTGGTGATAGTCATCATGACCATATGGTATGCGTTGATAGTGGCAAGGTCATTGAGTTTGTTAGTAAAGAGATCGAAGACTTGCAATATAAAATTGCAGAAGAGCACGGTTATGAATTAATTGACCACAATCTGGTTCTTTATGTGAAGAAAAAATAATCGACTTATTTGGATTATTATCGGGGGAGTGCCTGGCCAGTGAACAGAGTGATACTGGCCTTGCTAAGGAAAAGGTTAGGTTATTTGAGTAACTGGCTGCCTTCCAGCACCGTTACTTTTTCGTCACTTTCTAATAAAGGACGCATTTTTTCAAGCGTGGAAGCTCTTTCTTCCGAACTTTGCCATTTTTCCCAGGAGTCATAATTTTCCCAACTAGAGATTATGACCGCATGTTGTTGGTTTGATTTTTCTTGCAATAGCTCACCAGCTATAAATCCATCGATTGCGGTTGCTTGCTTTCTGGCACAGCGGATTAATTCCAGATAATCGTGGAAACTGCCTTCCCGAACGTTTCGCTCGATGATTACTCTTATCATTTAGAAGATTCCTTATTCGAAAAAACTTAACGCATTGCATCAATTCTATTAGAGATTAATCTCATTATACAATAAGCATAGCAAATAAGTGCCCTTAATGTTTGGACTTTAACGTATCAATTAAACTATCTTCAAGTTCTACTCTTCGAGCTATCGCTTCTCCTAGCAAAGAAAGGTCATTATCCAGGCATTTCAATACCGAGCTTTCTGAGAACTGAGAATATTTGTCGTTAAAGTTCACTACAATATCAGTTGTTTCAGAAATTTCAGGGTAGAGCTTTTCTAATAACTGGATGCTCGATTGACCATGAGTCTCACACTCACCAACGATTTGTTCATAGACTTCAAAGTGTCCTGCAGAGACATAATCAATCAATATATTACAGAATTTATTGAGCTGCTGACTGTCTGGTAGCTCTTGTTGATTACGAGTGCCGGATAGTTTGCAATATAGAATAATCAAATGATTTCTTTCTTCCAGCCAGTTATTTACTGCGGTGTTTTTGCAAAGGTCAAGTTTATCCACTTTTGTGCTTATGTCAGGCATCTGCGCAAGGTCCCTAGAACCATCTTGAATACTTAAGTTAAGTTTTTACCACATTAATAGCGAGCTGCAAAATGTTTTCGAGGTTATATTGATGGATTTATTCAATGACTAAATAATGAACTCTCTGGATTGTCTATTTATTTGCTCAATGGGATGGTTAGATAAACAGATTATTGACGCCCAGAAATCTTAACCCGATGTGCTAATATGTTATTGTAAATGTTAACAATAGGTTAGAATTATTTTTATGTTCAAAGGATTTAATAAGAATAATAAACGCTTTCGGTTTGCCCGGGATTGGACCATTCGTAGTTTTACCGCATCCTTAATTGTCGTTGCTGCGCTATTACCTGTAATCAGTGCTCTGGCGATCAACTTCTGGTTAGAAGGTGATTATAACTGGCGCGAAGCAGCATTAGAGCTTGGGGTTGCATGCCTCACATTATCACTAATTGCCTATCCAACATTTTATTTGCTCCGTTGGGAATCGGATCAGGCCCAGCGATGGGATGAAACTCAGCAGGATTTTCGTCTATTGATCGATCAGGCTGTTGATATGGTATTTTTGATATCTCTGGATGGCAAAATTATTGAAGCTAATCTGCGTGCCAGCGAGTCTCTGGGTTATCAAAAGCAGGGGTTAAAAAGGTTGTCGATTCTTGATCTTGATATTGATTGTTATTTGCATCGACATCCCAAATTGGTGCAACGCATGCAACAGGGTGAGAGTATTACTTATGAGACACGATATCGCACTAAGGGAGGTACGCGGATCCCGGTTGAATGTCGTGCCCGTATGGCCAACTGGCTTGAAGAGCCTCATTACATTGAATTTGTATCGGATATATCTCATAGATTAGAGGCTGAAAAGCAAATTGATGAATCCAGAGAAGCATTAGAAAAAACCCGGAATATTCTTGAGCTAAGGATTGCTGAGCATTCTAATTAAATAAAAAAGCAAAAACAAAGCAGAGAAATGGCTGAGCGATACGCTATTTCCATGCAGAATTATCTGGAGAAACTCATTGACTCGATGCCCTCAGCAATTATCGCTGTTGATGAACAATACCGGGTTATGCAGTGGAATATAGAAGCCGAAAGGATGACCGGCGTGGCGGCTAAAATGGCAATTGGGGAGAAGTTATCTAAGCTTTTTCCAACCCTGTATCGTCAGATCAAAAATGCCAGTGATGATAAAGAGCTGACTCAACAGAGTTTAAGTTTTCATTTTAAAACCCCCATCAATCATGAAACCAGAGCGCTGGAGGTGATGGTCTATCCGATTTTTACCTTGCGTGAGGAAGAGCAGGGAGAAGTTATTCGGGTTGACGATATTACCGAAAAGCTACGGATTAATGAGACGCTGGTGCAAACAGAAAAAATGCTTTCCCTCGGTGGGCTTGCTGCGGGCATGGCTCATGAAATAAATAATCCCCTTGGTGCGATTATGCAAAGCACTCAGAATATTAAACGTCGACTATCTAATACGTTGGCACGCAATCAAATGGTTGCACAAGATGTTGGGATTAGTCTTGAGCTTTTGAATACTTATCTGACCGAACAACGAATACTCGAATTTCTCGATGGTATTATGGTGTCAGGCGAGAGAGCCGCGCATATTGTTGGGGATATGTTAAGTTTTGCCCGACCGGCAAATCAGGCAGCTGCAAATGTTTGTGCACAAGATGCTCTGAATGCGGCTGTACGGCTATCGGCTAAGGATTATAATCAACGCAAGAAATTTGATTTCAGAAGTATCGAGATCAGAAAAACTTATTCGCCTCAAAAAGTCCATGTTATTGCACAAAAAAACCAGTTAGAGCAGGTGTTTCTTAATCTGCTCATAAATGCAGCGCAAGCATTGGCTGAATATTCGCAAAAACAGGCAGCGCCGCTGATTGAATTGATAATCAGGCGCGAAGGTCAGAGAGCTTGTATTGAAGTTATCGATAATGGCCCAGGAATGGATGAAGCAACACGAAAGCGTGTTTTTGAACCGTTTTTTACGACTAAAAGCGAGCAAATGGGAACCGGGTTAGGACTCTCGGTCTCCTATTTTATCGTCTGTGAACAGCTTGGAGGAAGAATGAGAGTCGAATCACAGCCAGGCAAAGGGTGTCGATTTACCCCTTGTTGCCGAAGATGAGCAGGCACTCGATAATAATGAGGAACAAATAGAGCTTCCGCTTTAGCTGTGTTAGCTAATCGATTGGCCTGCCTGGGTTAACTTCCATTAAAAAGAGAGAATGACTTTAGAACATTCTTCTTCTAGGTTTCAAGTGGCGGTAAATATTCCAAATCATCAGGCCAATAATCCCAACAAAAAACAACAGAACCCATCCAGGCATTGAAATTCCAAATAAATCCCAGGCAACTTTCGCACACTCACCATCGCCGGCTAAAACTGTACTGATGACTTCACTGACCGGTAGCATTTCAACCAGGTAGTCTAACGCTGGCCCACAGGCTGGAATTTCACCTTCTGGTAAATTTTGAATGTATAAATGTCTGGCTGAAACAATGCCGCCCAATACCGCACTTATCATGCCTAATAGTGAATAAATAAGATTCCAGCCGCTACCAGAGCGGGGATTATGAATGCCTCTCAATAAAAACCAGATACCAACAAAGAGAACTCCAACTCGTTGAAAAATACACAGAGGACATGGGTCCATACTCTCCACATACTGGAAGTAGTAAGCGGTTATCAATAGCTGATAACAGACAAAAGCCATAAAAAGGTTAAATCCGCGTGATTCAAACATTGAGTGTGCCCATCAGGTTATTGTGTTATTTGGCTAGCAAGACTAGCAGAATTCATCGGCGTTAAAAAGGTTATGTCTTTGATAAGCGTCAGGATGTTTGAATAAATAGACAAAAAAAAGGGAATAATATACCGACAATAAAAAAGCCTCTAAATTGAGGCTTGTAAAAGTTTCCAGTCTGCAGGTCCCATTCTTATGGGCTTCTTGTGTTCGCTAGCGATAGCCATTTATAACAAACTGATATCGGGCTTGCAACATATATTTACAAAATGCGTCAGAAATTAATCGATTCATTAATCAAGTGACTATTTTTTGCCTTTTAGTGCGTTAGCTAGTGCATTTCCAAAAGCAGAGTTAACTGGCTTCTTTGTCTGGACTCTGCTCTTTGCTCTGTTCGAATGGCGACGGGCTTCATTGGGCGCTTCACCAGTCGAACTTTTGTCAGCTTTTGGGCCAACCATAGACAAACTAATTCGCTTACGTTTTGCATCAACTTCTACCACGTGAACTTTTACGATATCTCCGGTTTTTACAACTTCTCGTGGGTTAGATATAAATTTATCACTCATCAAAGAAATGTGTACCAAACCGTCCTGATGAACACCAATGTCAATAAAAGCGCCAAAATCTGTGACATTAGTAATGCTTCCTTCGAGCGCCATACCGTTGCTAAGATCAGATATTTTTTCGACTCCATCTTTAAATTTTGCAGCCTTAAAATTGCCCCGGGGATCTCTACCTGGTTTTTCTAGTTCTGACAGGATGTCATTAATGGTTGGTAAACCAAACTTATCTTCGACATAATCTGCCGCTCTGATCGTAGCTAATAAGTTCTTATTGCCCATTAGATCGCTAATGCCTGATTGAATACCTGAGAGCATTTTTTCGACAATAGGATAGGTTTCGGGATGAACCCCGGAACGATCTAGAGCTGTATCTCCGTCACTAATTCTTAAAAACCCCGCTGCTTGTTCAAAAGCTTTGGGACCAAGTCTTTCAACTTGAAGTAACTGCTTACGATTCATAAATCGACCATTGGACTCTCGGAACCGGATAATATTCTGTGCAAGGGTCTTATTGAGGCCAGAAACATAGGTTAATAATGGTGCTGATGCTGTGTTTAAATCAACCCCTACAGCGTTAACACAGTCTTCTACTGTACTGGCAAGTGATTTGCTTAGTTGACTCTGACTAACATCATGTTGATATTGACCGACTCCAATTGCTTTAGGTTCAATTTTAACCAGTTCGGCCAGCGGATCCTGTAGCCTTCGGGCGATTGAAACGGAGCCTCGATAACTAACGTCGAGATCTGGAAACTCCTCAGCACCAAGTTTAGAAGCAGAATAAACAGATGCACCTGCTTCGTTGACCACTATTTTCTTTAGTCCCAGAGCGGGGGATTTTTTCATTATTTCAGCAACCAGCTTATCGGTTTCACGGGATGCTGTACCGTTACCGATACTGACTAGCTTAACTTTATGAAGTTGGCATATTGTGGTTAACTTTGCGATCGATGCATCCCATTGGTTTTGTGGTGCATGTGGAAAAATTGTCGACTGTGTCAATAGTTTTCCAGTGTCATCGACAACAACTGCCTTGACGCCTGTTCTTAGCCCGGGATCTAGTCCCATTGTTGCATATCTTCCTGCTGGTGCTGCCATAAGCAGGTCACGTAAATTGCTTGCAAAAACTCCAATTGCGTTTGTTTCTGCGATATCTCGTAGCTTACCTAATTGCTCTGTTTCAAAGAAGTTATGAAGTTTCACTCGCCAGGTCCAGAGCACCACCGTTTGCAACCACTTGTCTGCAGGCCGCCCCTGATCCTTAATGCCTGTGTGCTTAGCGATAAGGTATTGTGCATAGTTAGTTGCTTTGTCATCTTGCAATAAATTTTTATCGATGATCAACTCAAGTGACAAAATGCCTTCATTTCGTCCTCTGAATAAAGCCAGTGCCCGGTGTCCTGGAATTTTGTTAAGCTTCTCGGAATATTCAAAATAATCCCTAAATTTGTGGCCTTCATTCTCTTTTCCTGAAACCAGTGCCGAGCGGACAAAGGCGTTTTCTTCCAGATAATTTCTAATTTCTGATAGAAGCATTGCATTTTCAGCAAATTCTTCCATCAATATCTGCTTTGCTCCATCCAGGGCAGACTTTATATCTAATATTCCAGTAGTTTCATTGATGTATTTTTGTGCTATTTCGTCCGGGTCCTGGTTTGGATCGGTAAGTAATGCTTCGGCAAGCGGTTGTAACCCAGCTTCGCGGGCTATTTGAGCTTTGGTTCTTCTTTTAGGCTTATAGGGAAGATAGAGATCTTCCAGTTCACTCTTTGTTTCAGCTTGTTGAATATTGTTACTCAATTCGACAGTCAGTTTTTCCTGCTCTGATATGCTTTTAAGAATGACCTGTCGTCTATCCTCTAATTCTCTTAGGTAAATTAACCTTTCTTCCAGATCTCTCAATTGAGTGTCATCAAGCTCGCCGGTTACTTCTTTTCGGTAACGTGCAATAAATGGAACGGTCGCTCCTTCATCTAGCAAAGTAACTGCCGCGCTTACCTGCGCTTCCTTTACTGAAAGTTCTTTGGCTATTTTTCCTGCAATAAATTTTTCTGCATTATGGGGCATAAAATTTCCTGAAATGGCTTTTAACTGGATGTTGCAACTAATTAGATTAAATTGAAGTATTAATATCTAGCTGGGTTTGGCTGAAAGTGAGGATTATAACCATTTTATCAGGAAATTCAGCAGTAATAATCAATAAAAATATTTCTATGGTGTCTATTTATGCAGAATCTTAATAACCTGGGTTATACTCTGTAACAATTAAGCCAGTAAATAACTTTGCTTTTCAAATGGTTAATCATAGAAAATGTGACAATTGGAGCTTTTGACCTGAATCGCACAAGAATAAAAGGAAAAGAGGGGAAGACAATGCGTGAAGAAACTCAGAAGATATTAGTTGTTGATGATGACTTGCGTTTACGTAGTCTGTTGGAACGATACTTTAAAGAACAAGGATATATTGTAAAAGCTGCTGCAGATTCTGAGCAGATGGATCGTTTTTTAGAGCGAGAAAATTACCACCTGATGGTGTTAGACCTGATGCTCCCTGGAGAAGATGGACTTTCAATTTGCCGTCGTTTACGTTCTGCAGATAATGGTATTCCGATTATCATGTTAACCGCTAAGGGGGATGATGTTGATCGAATTATTGGCCTTGAATTAGGGGCTGATGACTATCTGGCTAAACCATTTAATCCTCGTGAACTATTAGCAAGGGTTAAAGCGGTATTAAGACGTAAAACTGCTGAATTACCAGGGGCTCCGAGCGGAGAAGAGAAATTAATTGAGTTTGGTCAGTTTAAGTTAAACCTGGCAACCAGAGAAATGACCAAAAATGATGAGTTATTGACATTAACTAGTGGCGAATTTGCGGTACTTAAGTCACTTGTAACAAATCCCAGACAGCCACTTTCAAGAGACAAGTTGATGAATTTGGCCAGAGGTAGGGATTATAGTGCTCTGGAAAGAAGTATTGATGTACAGGTATCACGGTTGCGCAGAATGATTGAAGATGATCCTGCCAAGCCCCGATATTTGCAAACAGTATGGGGAATTGGTTATGTATTTGTGCCGGATAGTGATGGCGAGTGAGCTGCTTCGGGGAATATGATTTGCCGCTTTTAGCGGCTTTTTTATGCTAAGTAAATCAGTAATAAACCAATGAAAAAGCTTATAAAAATAAACAAACGGGTGCGATAGCCAATTTGTTTTTTCTGATTGGAGATAGAAGCCTTTAGCGATTCGACTTCTGCGTCATTAAGCTGATAACAAACTCGACAGTAATCTTCGTTTTTTGCATGCATAACATGGCACCTTGGGCAGCGTTTTCCTGTCTTAAAGAAGTTTCTCATTGATTTAAGTTTTGCCAAAAGCAACCTCTTAAATATTCAAAATTTGCCATTGAAGATAAAGATACTGGCGTTTAGTTATTCACTTGACTAGTGTCCATTTGATACTCTGCTATGTATGTTGAGCTGCGTTCCTGTTAAGAATTAAGTATAGGTTATCTTTTGGGTTTAGCTAGGGAAGGGTTAGCTGTTTAAAAGGAAAATACAACGAATATGGTGGTGATTGTAAAAAGTTACCATGGTTGAGATAGCAATATCAGTATTACAACAAGGCTATTATAAAATGAGCAATCGGTTACTCTGGTAAAGAGTGTGGTATTTTGATGTGGAATAAATATTAGCCCTAAATGTCAATTTACTAATGATTCAAAATAGGTATATAGTGTATTTTTTAGTTAATTATGGAGTTATTGATGACTCGACGACGAGAGTTTATTAAATTTCTTGCTGCCGCACCGTTAATGGCTTCGGCATCACAGTTATTGGCAGCTCAATCAAACCGGATATTGAGAAAAATACCGGGAACCAGTGAAGTTATTCCCGCTGTGGGAATGGGCTCTTATCAGACTTTTAATGTTTCAAATGATTCTATTGTCCGTAAAAACTTGTCCAAAGTTTTGCAAACCTTCTTTGCTTCAGGTGGATGCCTGATCGATTCATCGCCAATGTACGGAAAATCTGAATCTGTGTTAGGTAGCCTTATTTCACAGCTTCCTACTCGTCCTGAGGTTTTTGCTGCTAGCAAAGTCTGGACCTACGGCAAGCAGGCTGGAGTGGACGCGATTGCAGAAACACAGCGACGTATGCAGATTGATAAAATGGATCTGATGCAAGTGCACAACTTGCGAGATTGGAAGGTTCAATTGAATACATTAAATGGGCTTAAAGCTTCAGGTAAGCTTCGTTATGTAGGAATTACAACATCATTTTTAGGCCAGTATCAAGATTTTGAGACGGTGATGAATACTGAGAAGCTTGATTTTATACAACTTAATTATAATATCAAAGTTCGCGAAGCAGAAAAACGATTGTTACCAATGGCCAAGGAAAGAGGAATTGGTGTAATAGTTAACATGCCATTTGAAAAAGGTCGACTATTTAAATTTGTGCGAGATCAGGTACTGCCCGAGTGGGCTGAGGAGTTTGATTGTAAAACCTGGGGACAGTTTTTCCTTAAGTTTATTATTTCTCACCCTGCAGTCACTTGTGCAATACCCGCAACATCTAAACCACATCACATGCAGGATAACATGTTAGCGATGACTGGACGTTTACCAGACAAAAATATGCGCCAAAAGATGCAGTTATATTTTGATGCACTATAATTGTTCAAAAATGACGTTTGCCGGCTTTATTATCGAGTCTTATTTTTGCACAAATTGATTCAATTGGGTTTTAAATGACTTATCAAACAGAATATCCAGAATTAGCCAATGCCCTTTACCTTGCGTTGCAAAAGGATGCATTTTATCAATCGATAGAGTCGACTATATCTGAAGAGTGGGGTGATGTCGGTAATGCAATGGTTGCCTATATGGATTATTCAATCTGTGAAGCTAAGCGATTTGGAGAGTGCTATATTCCAAAACAACAGCATTATGGGATTTCTGTTTGGTCAAAGCCATTAAATAAAGAACAAGAGTCTCTTAGGGAAGAGCTGAAGAAAGAATTTATTGTACACAATATGGGGTATAATACTTATGAAATATACCGAAAAGTGTGTGACTTTATGTCGGATAAGTCTTCGCCTGTGATTGAAAAAAACGCCTGGTATTTATCTATTATAGGAATTTTACCTGAGTTTCAGGGGCAAGGTCTTGGTCCCGGACTGGTTGAAAGTGTTTTAGAAAAAACGGATAAACTGGGGGTTGCAACATACCTGGAAACTTTTGCTCCTCGCAATATCACTTTTTATCAACGGTTGGGCTATCAAATATGCGATTCTTATATTGAGCCAGTTACCAAAGCTGAATATTGGTTAATGCAAAGATTGCCGTTAAAGGAAGATTCTTAGATATTTTAAGGTACAATAACGTTATCTTATGGAAAATTTGGCAATATTCAGGAATTCTTTCTGTGTTTGCCCTTTGTCGTATATTTTATTGATTCGAGATCTCTAAATGTTTGAAGATATTCGCCCTTATCGCGACGATGAGGTTGTTGCTGTGGTAAAAAGTTTGGTTAATGAGAGAGAATTTCAGGCTTCAATTGCCAGTTACGGATTACCACGACTCTATAAAAGATTCCCTGCTCTTGCCCGAATGCTCGCAACCTTGTGGATAAAGATCAGGATGGGCCGCTTTACATGTGTGACTAGTTTGCAAAAGGAAGTTGCCAGATATTTACTTAGCTTACTCAAACGCTCTACTGATGGATTCACCTATTCCGGGCTAGAAGACTTAGATCTGTCTAAGGAAATGTTATTTGTCAGTAATCATAGAGATATCGCGTTAGACCCTGCTTTAGTGAATCTTGCTTTATCCCAAAGTGGTGTACAGACCGCTGAAATTGCTATTGGAGATAATTTACTCAGTAAACCCTGGATTTCTGACCTAATGCGGTTAAATAAAAGTTTTGTGGTTAAACGGAGTGAAAAGTCCAAGCGAGCCATGCTGGCAGCATCAAAGCAACTATCTGCCTATGTTCATCATACCATTACGGATAAAAAGCATAATGTTTGGATTGCTCAGCGAGAAGGCCGTGCAAAGGATGGGATTGATAAAACCAATTCAGCAGTTATTTCAATGTTACTCCTTAATAAACCTAAAGAAATGCTAATTTCAGAATATCTGCAAAAACTCAATATTGTTCCTGTTTCTATTTCCTATGAGTTTGACCCTTGTGATCGCGATAAAGCGAGAGAGCTAGCTGCGATTGAGACAACCGGCTGTTACCAAAAGTCAGAACATGAAGATATCAAGAGTATTACAAGAGGTATTCTTGGTTATAAAGGCCATGTTCATTTGCAGTTTGGTAAGCCAGTGAAGGGTGAGTTTTCTGATAGTAAAGCCGTTGCTGAAGCTATTGACCAACAGATAATTAGTAACTACAAACTATTTGAGAACAATCGTGTTGCTTTCGCTTATTCAAATAACGAAGATGCTAATGCCAGTATTCTGCAAAAATTACAGCAGAGAATGAAGGATCTGGATGAAGTTCAGCGTAAGTGGTTAATTGCAATGTATGCCAACCCTGCTATGTCGAAAAAAAATGCCACTGTTTCAAATTGATTTGCTATTCAATGATGAGCAGGTCAGCTACTAATTATTTACAGATAAACTAAACCGAAAGTTAGCACCGCCTTCTGGATTATTATTCGCTTTAACTTCGCTATTTAATAATCCAGCCAGTTTTTTGGTGATGGTGAGACCCAGGCCAATATGCCGTTTACCATCTTCTACGGCTTGTTTACCGCGATATCGTGGATCAAAGAGGTATGGAAGTTCTTTTTCGTCAATTCCGGTTCCGCTATCTTTTACAATTAAGATGACTTGTTGATGATTTTCATTATATTTTGTACCGAGGCAAATTTCGCCGCCCTTTGGTGTATGTCGTAACGCATTCTCAACCAGGTTTGTTAAAATTCGTTCAACTTTAGCGATATCAGTTGTTACGATTGCATTTTCAGATGCGAGTTCAACTTTCATGGTGATTTCTTTTCCTTTAGCAATGACTGAAAATTTATCGATAACATCGAAAAGCAACTCTGCAATTGGAAAGCTTTCAGTTGAAATAGTCACTTGACCTGATTCAAGGTGGGCTAACTCAAAAATTTGATCAACAAAGCCCTTTAGTGATACAGCACTTTTCATGCAGCGATCAATATAAATGCGGTTTGTTTCCGAAGATATAGAGTTCTGCTTCAACTGTATCGTTTGCAAAAAACCTTGCAAAGAAGACAATGGTGTTCTTAAATCGTGTGATAGATGTGCGAGTAGCTCTCTACGTTCATTATCAACAATGGAAAGCTGTTCAAGTTGGCTGTTGACCTGTTTTATCAGATGGTTAAATGCGCTGGAAAGCTCTGAAACTTCCAGCCCAGTTTTAATATTTTTTATCAGGGGTAATTTATTTTGAAAATTCCCCTCCGACAGGGCTCCCACTTCACTAGTTAATTGTTTCAATGGCCTTACAAAAAAGTGAAAACTTGCTAGTAATATCAGCAATAAAAACAGCATTGACAGGATTGCTAAAGTTCCAAGAACCTGTAATCGCTCATTATCTCTAATACTATTTAATATGCTGTCGTATATTTGACCACCAACAATAACAAACAAATAGCCTCTTATTTCTCCGCTTTTTAATATAGGTGCAACTGAGAATATTTTTTGCTGCTGACTTCGCGGGTCATCAGCATAAACAGGAAAACTCATACTATTTGATAGTACTGATTTTATTGGTGACATATTAACCTTCTTGCGTACCACTTCACCGGGTTTTGCCGAATAGGTTAATATTTTTCCTTCCTGGTCGAGAACATAAAATTCGAAATTAGGACCTAGAATCATCATTGAATGAAAGAGATTTTCTAATGCTACATGATCATGCTCTCCGTCTGCCAATAATGGATTATCATTAACCAGGTGACTAGCCAATTCTCTATGAAGCTCCTGTTCAGCACGATCTCTCGATATAGATTCAAAAGACTGGGTGATATAAATAAAAGAGCCGATGATCAGCATAAATACAAATGAAAGTGAAATGGCTAATTTTTTATATAGAGAAATATTTATCATTTTTAGTTCTTTAAGTGGCAATGTTCAAGACTTAATCGATAGCCAACACCCCAAACAGTTTGAATAATGTCGTTTCCGTTGGTTACCACCTGAAGCTTGTTTCTAAGGCGGTTGATATGTGAGTTTACGGTATGTTCATAGCCTTCATGGTCATACCCCCAGACATTATCGAGAAGTTGTGAACGAGAAAATACTTTTTCTGGATTACTGACAAAGTACTTGAGTAAATCAAACTCCAGCGCTGTCAGTTCAAGTTTATGTGAACTGATACTTGCTTTTCTCTGGGCTGAATCGAGCTTAAGTGCGCCAACTTCAATTTGGGGAGTTTCGACAACTCCATTTGCACCTGAGTTAAGATACAGCTGGCTTCGCCTCACTCTAGCTTTTACTCTGGCTTGTAGTGCTGGAATGCTAAAGGGTTTTGTCATATAGTCGTCTGCACCCACCTCCAGCCCTATTATCTGATCAAGTTCTGATATTTTTGCCGTCAACATCAATATTTGTTGTTCCGGTTTAGTTTGTCGAACCTGTTGGCATATTTCCAGTCCAGAGAGACCTGGTAGTGTTATGTCAAGAATAACCAATGCATATTGATTCTGAGTAATTTTTGCAATAGCTAAATCGCCACGATGACATAAATGACAGCGAAATCCGAGATCAGTCAGATTGACCTTTAGTAATTCTGCAATATCAAG